>NZ_JBHXTO010000041.1:0-52656 GCF_042677425.1 Streptomyces sp. NPDC127119
GGGCCTCCCGTACGGTCCGTACGGGAGCCCCTCCTGTGTTGTGTCCGGCTGCTAGGCCTCCGAAGGCCTGCGGGCCGATGTCACTCGGTAGACGTCGTACACGCCCTCCACTCCCCTGACCGCCTTCAGGACGTGGCCCAGGTGCTTGGGGTCGCCCATCTCGAAGGTGAAGCGGGAGGTGGCCACCCGGTCGCGGGACGTCTGGACGGCCGCGGACAGGATGTTGACGTGCTGGTCGGACAGGACGCGTGTGACGTCCGACAGGAGCCGTGAGCGGTCGAGCGCCTCGACCTGGATGGCGACCAGGAAGACCGAGGACTGGGTGGGCGCCCACTCGACTTCGAGGATGCGCTCGGGCTCGCGGGACAGGGAGTCGACGTTGACGCAGTCCGTGCGGTGGACCGACACCCCGCTGCCGCGTGTCACGAAGCCCATGATCGGGTCGCCGGGAACGGGCGTACAACAGCGGGCCAGCTTGACCCACACGTCGTCGACGCCCTTGACGACGACACCCGGGTCGGCGTTCGAGCGGCGCTTGCGGCCGCGGCCGCGGGCGGGCGGGACGCTCTCGTCGATCTCCTCGGTGGCGGCCTCCTCGCCGCCGAGCGCCTGCACGAGCTTCTGCACGACACCCTGCGCGGCCACATGGCCCTCACCGATGGCCGCGTACAGGGACGAGATGTCGGGGTAGCGCATCTCGTGCGCGAGCGTGACCAGCGAGTCGCCGGTGAGGATGCGCTGGATCGGCAGGTTCTGCTTGCGCATGGCGCGCGCGATGGCGTCCTTGCCCTGCTCGATCGCCTCGTCGCGGCGCTCCTTGGAGAACCAGGCGCGGATCTTGTTGCGGGCACGGGGCGACTTGACGAAGCCCAGCCAGTCCCGGGAGGGTCCGGCGCCGGCCGCCTTGGAGGTGAAGACCTCCACCAGGTCGCCGTTGTCGAGGGTCGACTCCAGCGGTACGAGGCGTCCGTTGACGCGTGCTCCTATCGTGCGGTGGCCCACCTCCGTGTGCACCGCGTAGGAGAAGTCCACGGGGGTCGCGCCGGCCGGCAGCGCTATCACGTCGCCCTTCGGCGTGAAGACGAAGACCTCGTTGCGCGAGAGGTCGAAGCGCAGGGACTCCAGGAACTCGCCCGGGTCCTCGGTCTCCTTCTGCCAGTCGAGGAGCTGGCGCAGCCACGCCATGTCGTTGAGGTGGTCGTCCTTGCCGGTGGTCCGCGGCTGGTCGGAGCGCACCTTGGAGGCGCCGGCGACGGCCTCCTGCTTGTACTTCCAGTGGGCGGCGATGCCGTACTCGGCGCGGCGGTGCATGTCGAACGTACGGATCTGGAGTTCGACCGGCTTGCCGTTGGGCCCGATGACCGTCGTGTGCAGCGACTGGTACATGTTGAACTTGGGCATCGCGATGTAGTCCTTGAACCGCCCCGGAACCGGGTTCCAGCGGGCGTGGACGGTGCCCAGTGCCGCGTAGCAGTCGCGGACCGTGTCGACGAGGACGCGGATGCCCACCAGGTCGTAGATCTCCGCGAAGTCACGGCCGCGGACAATCATCTTCTGGTAGACGCTGTAGTAGTGCTTCGGGCGGCCGGTGACGGTCGCCTTGATACGGGCCGCGCGCAGGTCGGACTGGACCTCGTCGGTCACTATGGCGAGGTATTCGTCCCTCTTGGGGGCGCGTTCGGCGACCAGGCGCACGATCTCGTCGTACATCTTGGGGTAGAGGATCGCGAAGGCGAGGTCCTCCAGCTCCCACTTGATGGTGTTCATGCCCAGGCGGTGGGCGAGCGGCGCGTAGATCTCCAGGGTCTCGCGCGCCTTCTTCTCCTGCTTCTCCCGCTTGAGATAGCGCATGGTGCGCATGTTGTGCAGGCGGTCGGCGAGCTTGATGACCAGGACGCGCGGGTCCTTGGCCATGGCGACGACCATCTTGCGGACGGTCTCGGCCTGCGCGGCCTCGCCGAACTTGACCTTGTCGAGCTTGGTGACGCCGTCGACGAGCAGGGCGACCTGGTCGCCGAAGTCCTTGCGGAGGGTGTCGAGGCCGTACTCGGTGTCCTCGACCGTGTCGTGCAGGAGCCCCGCCATCAGCGTCGCCGGGTCCATGCCCAGTTCGGCGAGGATCGTCGTCACCGCGAGCGGGTGCGTGATGTACGGGTCGCCGCTCTTGCGCTTCTGGCCGCGGTGCCAGCGCTCGGCGACCTGGTAGGCGCGCTCGACCTGGCGCAGCGTGGCCGTCTCGATCTTCGGGTCGTTGCTGCGCACTATCCGCAGCAACGGCTCCAGCACCGGGTTGTACGGGTTCGAGCGCTGGACGCCGAGACGGGCGAGCCGGGCCCGTACACGGTTGGAGGAGCCGCCGGAGCGCGCGGGCTGGCCGGCGGCGGGCCGGGCGGCGGACGCGGGGCGGGCCGCCGGCGTGGAGGCCTGCCGCTCGGGAGCCGCCGGCTCGGGACGTGGCTGATCCGCCGCCTCGGCCGGGGCGGCCGACCCGTTCTTCGCGGGTGCGGGCGCGGCGGGCGTGCCCGTGGACACCGCGGGCTGCTCGGGCTTGGCGGCGGGTGATACCCCCGGGCGGTCGGCCCTGGGGGCGAGTGGCTGGGCCTCGTCTGGCAAGAGGGCTCCTCGTGCGCGATCCGGGTCCCCGGTCAGGCTCCGGAAACCCCATGGTAGCGATCCTGGGCTCGGGTCTCGCCTTCGGCCGGTGGGACGGCCTTCCACGGGAGAAACACGAGAGGCGGGTCCCGGATTCCTCCGGGACCCGCCTGCGCGGTGTCCTGCGGGGTTCTGAGCGGTGTCGGACGGGTGGCCGCCCGGTTGCCGGGAGGCAGGTCGTCCGGTCGCTCAGACCGTGAGCAGTGCCTCCAGCGGGACGCCGTCCAGAGCGGGCTCCAGACGGGCACGGCCGCCCAGGAAGCCCAGCTCCATGAGAACGGCGACCCCGGCGACCTCGGCGCCCGCCCTGCGGATCAGCTGGAGCGAGGCCTCGGCGGTGCCGCCGGTGGCGAGGACGTCGTCGACGACCATGACGCGGTCGCCCGGCGTGAGGTCCTCGGCGTGCACCTCGATCTCGGCGGAGCCGTACTCCAGCTCGTACGACTGGCTGAGGGTCGCTCCGGGGAGCTTGCCCGCCTTGCGCACGGGGATGAAGCCCAGTCCGGCGCGGACCGCGACGGGGGCGCCGAGGATGAAGCCGCGGGCCTCCAGGCCGACGATCTTCGTGGCGCCGTTGCGGACACTGATCTCGGCCAGGGCCTCGGTGAGCGCCGTGAACGCCGCCGGGTCCGCCAGGAGCGGGGTGATGTCCTTGAACACCACGCCCGGCTCCGGGTAGTCGGGCACGTCACGGATGCGGCTGAGCAGCAGCTCCTCGACGCCGGTCATCGGCGCTTGCCCGAGGGACGGCCGCGGCCCCTGCCCCGGGACGAGGGCTGGGCGCGCTGGGCACGGGGTCCGACGACCGCGGGGGTCGCGTCGTCGTCCTCCGGCTCCTCGTCGTCGTACGAGCGCTCGACGACCGGGGCCTCCAGGGACTCGCCCTTCGCCGCGGCGGCGGCCCGCTTGGCCAGGACGCGCTTCCTCAGTGCCTTTATCTGCGGCTCGCGCTCCTTGAGGTCGGCGACGAGTGGCGTGGCGATGAAGATCGAGGAGTACGCGCCGGCGGCGAGGCCGACGAACAGCGACAGCGAGATGTCGTTGAGCATGCCCGCGCCGAGGACACCGCCACCGATGAACAGCAGGCCCGCCACCGGGAGCAGCGCGACGACCGTGGTGTTGATCGAACGCACCAGGGTGCCGTTGATCGAGCGGTCGGCGATCTCGCTGTAGGTGTAGCGGGTCTGTTTGGTGATGTCCTTCGTCTGTTCCTTGAGGCTGTCGAAGACGACCACCGTGTCGTACAGCGAGTAACCGAGGATCGTGAGCAGACCGATCACGGTGCCCGGGGTGACTTCGAACCCGACGAGTGCGTAGACGCCGACCGTGATGGTGATGTCGTGGATGAGCGCCACGAGCGCCGCCGCGGCCATGCGCCACTCGAAGGCGATCGCCAGATAGATCACGACGAGGACCATGAAGATCGCCAGGCCCTGCCAGGCCTTGTTGGCGACCTGATCACCCCAACTGGGGCCGACCAGATCGGCGTTGATCTTCTCCGGGTCGACCTTGAGGTCCGAGGCGAGGGTCTTCTTGATCTGGTCGGACTTGCTGGTGTCGACGCCGGCGACCTGGATGCGCAGTCCGCCGTTGCCGAGCTTCTGGACGATCGCGTCGTGGCCCGAGGCCTCTTCCGCGTACGTCTCGGCCTGGCTCACCGAGACGCTGGTGCGCTCGGTGGTGAAGACGGCGCCGCCCTGGAACTCGATGCCCATGTTCAGACCGCGCACCGCGAGGCCCAGGATCGCCGTGATGGTGATCAGGATCGAGACGCCGTACCAGATCTTGCGCTTGCCGACGAAGTCGTAGCCGATCTCACCGCGGTGGAGCCGGGCGCCGAGCGTGCCGAGTTTCGACATCTCACGCCTCCTTCGTGTCGACGGGGGCGGACGCACGACGGGTGCGGCGCAGCGGCGGCTGCACGCCCAGTCGCTTCGGGTCGAGGCCGGACCAGCTGTGGCCCTCCGCGAAGAACTTCCTGCGGGCCAGAAGCGTCATCAGCGGCTTGGTGAAGAAGAAGACGACCACCACGTCGAGCAGGGTGGTCAGACCCAGGGTGAAGGCGAAGCCCTGGACCTTGCCGACGGTGACGACGAAGAGCACGGCGGCGGCGAGGAACGACACGAAGTCGGAGACCAGGATGGTGCGCCGGGCGCGCGGCCAGGCACGCTCGACCGCGGGGCGCATCCTGCGGCCTTCGCGGATCTCGTCACGGATGCGTTCGAAGAACACGATGAACGAGTCCGCCGTGATGCCGATGGCCACGATGGCGCCGCAGACCGCGGGCAGGTTCAGCGCGAAGCCGATGGTCGGGCCGAGCAGCGCCATGATCACGTACGTCATGACCGCGGAGACCAGCAGCGAGGCGATGGCGATGAGCGACAGACCCCGGTAGTAGAGCACCAGGTAGATGATGACCAGGGCCAGGCCGATGGCGCCGGCGATCAGACCGGCCTCCAGCTGCTCGCCGCCGAGCGCGGCGGTGACGGTGGTGACGCTCGCCTCGGTGAAGGTGAGCGGCAGCGCGCCGTACGACAGCATGTTGGCGAGGTCCTGGGCCTCCTGCTGGTCGAAGCTGCCGGAGATCTCCGCGGTGCCGCCGGTCAGCGCCTGGCTGACGTACGGGTCGGAGACGACCTCACCGTCGAGGACGATGGCGAACTGGTTCTGCGGGGACTGGTTCTGCGCCAGCTTGCCCGTGATGCTCGCGAACTTCTTGCCGCCCTTGCCGGTGAAGTCCATGGTGACTTTCCAGCCCGCGGCACCCTGGGTGTCGAACACGGCCGAGGCCTTGTCGACGTCCGTGCCCTCGACCTCGGCCGGGCCGAGGATGTACTTCTGCCACTGGCCCTGCGAGTTCTGGCCGCAGGCCACGGTCGGGTCGCCGGCCTTGACGCCGTCACCGGCCTTGGCGCGGACCGTCTTCTTGCTGCAGTCCAGCGCGGTGTACTGCGCCTGGAGCTTCGCGGTCGCCGGGTCGGTGCTCGCGGACGCCGAGGGGCTGGCAGCGGGGGACTCGCTGCCCGTGCTGCTCCCCGAGGGAGTGGGGTCGGCCTTCAGCGCGTCGGTGACCGCCCGGCCCTGCGAGGTGGCGGAGGCGGAGGGCGACGAGGACGAGGTGGCCTTCTCGCTCTCCTTCGCCGAGGCGGAAGGGCTCGCGGAGGAGCTGCCGGACGCGCTCGGGGACGGGGTCGCGGCGTCGGCGCCGGTGACCTCGGTGACCAGCACGGGACGGAAGTAGAGCTTGGCGGTGGTGCCGACCTGTTCCCGGGCCTGCTCGGAGTTCGTACCCTTGGGGATGTTGACGATGATGTTGCTGTCGCCCTGGGTCTGCACCTCCGCTTCGCTGACGCCCAGACCGTTGACACGGCGGTTCATGATGTCGACCGCGGTGTCCATGTTGGTCTTGTTGATCGCGTTCTTCTGACCGGGCTCGTTCTTCGCCTGGAGCGTGATGCTCGTACCGCCGGCGAGGTCGATGCCCAGTCGCGGTGTCGTGTGCCCGGAGGCGAACATGCCGCCGGTGAGCGCCACGATGGCGATCAGGATCAGGGCCAAGGTGCGCCCCGGCCTGCTCTGGGTGCCCTGTCGGCCCTTCTTAGGTGCTGCCACCTTCTCGTTCTCCCTCTTCGTCCGCCCGGTCTCTCGGTACCTTCGCGGACGGGCATCAAATGGTGTGGGGTTCCACGCGAAGCCGGACGTCCGGGGACCGCGGCGCGCGAGCGGCGCACTCCGCGGTCCCCGGGCGTGGCTACTTCGTGTCGGACTCTCCGTCGGACTTCTTCAGCTCCGCGGCGTCGGTCTTCTTCGGCTCCGCGACGGCGGACTCGTCGGCGGGCTCGGCGACGGGCTCGGTCGTCGGCTCGGCGACGGGCTCGTCGGCCGCGTCCTTCTTGCCGAGGTCGACGTGCTTGTCGTCGGAGACGTCGGCGGACTCGTCCGTCTCGGTGAGGGAGGAGGCGTCGTCCGGCACGACCGACTCGTCGGACTTCAGGTCGTGCTCGATGCCGTGGACGATGCGGTTGTACTCGTCGTCGCCGAGGACCGCGCCGATGGCGTTCTTCGCGAAGAGCAGGTCGACGCCCGGGCCTGCGTCAAGGAGGACCGTCTCCTCGTTGACCTCCTTCACCGTTGCGTACATGCCACCGATCGTGCGGACTCCGGTGCCGGGCTGCATGTCGTTGCGCATCTGCGCAGCCGCATTCTGCTTCTTCTTGGCCGACCGGGTCATCAGGAACATGGCCCCGATGAGCACGATGAACGGGAGGAGGGTCACGAGACTCACGGGACGGAACTTCCTTCATTCGACCGCGATGGTGAGCGGCCTGATGGATGGGGGTATGTACGCCGTCGACAAGGGCGGCATCGGCGGAGTCTAAGCGAGTCCGCCGTCAAGGAACAACGCTCAGCATGGCACCGGGGTTCCTGACCTCGCGAGCCCCCTCGCCGTCACGCCCCGAACAGGTCCCCTTGTCCGTTTCCACCGGTTGACGACCGGGGCGGCGTGAGGCCCAGGTGAGCCCACGCGGCCGGAGTGGCGACGCGTCCGCGGGGCGTACGGGCCAGCAGCCCCTCGCGTACGAGGAAGGGTTCGGCCACCTCTTCCACCGTCTCCCGCTCCTCCCCCACGGCCACGGCGAGCGTGGAGAGGCCGACGGGTCCGCCGCCGAAGAGCTTGAGGAGGGCTTCGAGGACGCCCCGGTCGAGACGGTCGAGACCGCGGCTGTCCACTTCGTACACCGCGAGGGCGGCCCTGGAGATGTCCTGGTCGATGACGCCGTCGGCCTTGACCTGGGCATAGTCCCGGACCCGGCGCAGCAGGCGGTTGGCGATACGCGGCGTGCCCCGGGAGCGGCCGGCGATCTCGGCGGCCCCGTCCGTGTCGATCTCCACGTCGAGCAGATGTGCGGAACGGTGGATGACCCGCTCCAGCTCGGCGGGCTCGTAGAACTCCATGTGGGCGGTGAAGCCGAAGCGGTCGCGCAGCGGGGGCGGCAGCAGGCCCGCGCGCGTGGTGGCGCCGACGAGCGTGAAGGGCGGCAGTTCGAGGGGGATGGCGGTGGCGCCGGGGCCCTTGCCGACGATGACGTCGACGCGGAAGTCCTCCATCGCCATGTAGAGCATCTCCTCGGCGGGCCGCGACATGCGGTGGATCTCGTCGAGGAAGAGGACCTCGCCCTCCTGGAGGGAGGAGAGGATCGCCGCGAGGTCGCCCGCGTGCTGGATGGCGGGGCCGCTGGTGATGCGGATCGGGGCCTCCATCTCGGCGGCGATGATCATCGAGAGGGTGGTCTTGCCGAGGCCGGGGGCGCCGGAGAGCAGCACGTGGTCGGCGGTGGCGCCCCGCGCGCGGGCGGCGCGCAGGACGAGGTCGAGCTGTTCGCGGACCTTCTCCTGACCGATGAACTCACCGAGGTCCTTGGGGCGCAGGGCGGCCTCGACGGCCTGCTCCTCACGATCCCCGGCAGCACCGACGAGCCGCTCGCCGTCACCGTCGTCGGTCGTCTCGTCCCAGTTCATTCGGCGTGCCTCGCGGGGTAGTGGTTCAGGTCGTGCGGACGTGGGGTGCACCGAAGGGGCGCGGGGAACTGCGCGACCGGCCACGACGCACCCGCAGGTTCATGACGGCCCGTCCCCCGGCAGGGCTCAGCGGGCCCGGTTGAGCGTCTGAAGCGCGGCCTTCAACAACTGACCGATCTGCGGCACCTCGCCGGAGGCCTCCGCCTGAGGCGCAACCGCCGAAACCGCCTCGTCGGCCTCCCGGGTCGCATAGCCCAGCCCGATCAGCGCGGCATGCAGCTGCTCCCGCCACCCCGCGGCGACGGGCCGCCCGATCGCCGCGCCCCCCGTACCGAGCGGCTCCCCGAGGCGGTCCTTCAGTTCGAGCAGCAGCTTCTGGGCCCCCTTCTTGCCGATGCCCGGGACGGCGGTGAGGGCCTTCTCGTCCCCGGTGGACACCGCGCGGCGCAGGGCGTCCGGGCTGTGCACGGCGAGCATCGCCTGGGCCAGCCGCGGCCCCACCCCGCTGGCGGTCTGCAGCAGCACGAAGGTCTGGCGCTCGTCGTCGTCCACGAAGCCGTACAGGGTGAGCGAGTCCTCGCGGACGACCAGGGAGGTGGCGAGCCGGGCCTCCTTGCCCATGCGCAGTCCGGAGAGGGTGTCGGGGGTGCACTGGACGGAGATGCCGATACCGCCCACCTCGACCACCGCGGAGTCGGGGGCGAGGGCGGCGACCTTGCCGCTGACGAAGGCGATCATCGGGTGACCTTCCGGGTGGAGAGCTGGGCCCGGCGGTGCGCGGCCTGTGCCTGCTGGAGGCGGTTCACGGCCGGGGCACGCCAGATGTGGCAGATGGCGAGGGCGAGGGCGTCGGCGGCGTCGGCGGGCCTGGGCGGCGCGTCGAGCCGCAGCAGCCGGGTGACCATGGCGCCGACCTGGGCCTTGTCGGCGCGGCCGTTGCCGGTGACGGCGGCCTTGACCTCGCTGGGGGTGTGCAGGGCGACGGGGATGCCGCGCCGGGCCGCGCAGAGCATCGCGACCGCGCTGGCCTGGGCCGTGCCCATCACCGTACGGACGTTGTGCTGGCTGAACACCCGCTCCACGGCGACGTATTCGGGGCGGTGCTCGTCGAGCCACCGCTCGATGCCCTGCTCGATGGCGACGAGGCGCTGTCCCAACTCCGCGTCGGAGGGGGTGCGGACGACTCCGACGGCGATCATGGTGAGCGGCCGGCCCGCCACGCCTTCGACGACCCCGACACCGCACCGGGTCAATCCGGGGTCAACGCCCAGTACCCGCACCCGGCCCCCTCCTTCGACTGATCGGCCCCACCCGGCCACCACCGGGGGAGCTGTCCCCGGTTCGTGCAGGTTATCGGGTGCCACCGACAACGCCCGCCAGCGACGCCCGGCAAGGGGGCGGGCCGACAACGGGACGGGCCGACGGGATGTGTCCCGTCGGCCCGTTGAGCCCGTACCGGCTGCGGCGCGACGATGCGCGGCGGGCGGTGTGCGGCGCGGTGTTACGCGTCGACCTTCTCCATGACCTCGTCGCTCACGTCGAAGTTGGCGAAGACGTTCTGCACGTCGTCGCTGTCCTCAAGGGCGTCGATGAGCTTGAAGATCTTCCGGGCGCCGTCCTCGTCCAGCTCGATCTGCATCGTCGGGACGAAGTTGGCGTCGGCCGAGTCGTAGTCGATGCCGGCCTCCTGGAGCGCGGTGCGCACCGCGACCAGGTCGGTGGCCTCGGAGAGGACCTCGAAGGACTCACCGAGGTCGTTGACCTCCTCGGCACCCGCGTCGAGCACGGCACCGAGGACGTCGTCCTCGGACAGCTCGCCCTTGGGGACGATGACGACGCCCTTGCGGTTGAAGAGGTACGCGACGGAACCCGGGTCGGCCATGTTGCCGCCGTTGCGGGTCATGGCGACGCGTACGTCCGAGGCGGCGCGGTTGCGGTTGTCGGTGAGGCACTCGATGAGCACCGCGACACCGTTCGGGCCGTATCCCTCGTACATGATCGTCTCGTAGTCGGCGCCACCGGCTTCGAGACCACCGCCGCGCTTGACCGCGGAGTCGATGTTCTTGTTCGGGACCGAGGACTTCTTGGCCTTCTGCACGGCGTCGTAAAGCGTCGGATTGCCGTCGAGGTCCACGCCGCCCATGCGCGCCGCGACCTCGATGTTCTTGATCAGCTTCGCGAAGAGCTTGCCGCGCTTGGCGTCGATCACGGCCTTCTTGTGCTTCGTCGTGGCCCATTTAGAGTGGCCGGACATCTGCCTGTCTCCTTCGCGTAACCCAACCAGTACGAACTCCCGAGGCTTCGAGAGCCTGGGGGACCCCCAGATCCTACTAGGACGCCGCTGTCCGGGTCGCGCGCACCATGTCGACGAAGAGACCGTGCACGCGGTGGTCGCCGGTCAGTTCCGGATGGAACGACGTGGCGAGCGCGTTGCCCTGGCGTACGGCGACGATGTGACCGCCGTACTCGGCCAGTACCTCGGCCTCCGCGCCCACCGATTCCACCCAGGGGGCCCGGATGAAGAGTCCCTCCACAGCATCGCCCTCGATGCCCCTCACGTCGACCTTCGCCTCGAAGGATTCGTTCTGCCGTCCGAAGGCGTTGCGGCGCACGATCATGTCGATGCCGCCGATGGTCTCCTGGCCCGAGCGCGGGTCGAGGATCTTGTCGGCGAGCATGATCATGCCCGCGCAGCTGCCGTAGACGGGCAGGCCGTCCCGCACGCGCGCGCGAAGGGGCTCCATCAGGCCGAAGAGGACGGCCAGTTTGGAGATGGTGGTGGACTCACCACCGGGGACGATCAGTCCGTCGACCTCGGCGAGTTCCTCGGGGCGCCGCACCGGCCTGGCCACGGCGTCCGCCGCGGCCAGGGCGATGAGGTGCTCCCGTACGTCGCCCTGGAGGGCCAGGACACCTATGACGGGGGTGGTGCTCATCTACGGAGTGCCTGCCTTGTGTGAAGGGGTGCCCTGGAGAGGGTGGTTTCCGTCCGGAGGGACGGACTACCAGCCGCGGTTCGCGTAGCGCTCGGACTCGGGGAGGGTGTCGCAGTTGATGCCGACCATGGCCTCGCCCAGGTTGCGGGAGGCGTCCGCGATGATCTTCGGGTCGTCGTAGAAGGTGGTGGCCTTCACGATGGCCGCGGCGCGCTTGGCCGGGTCGCCGGACTTGAAGATGCCGGAGCCGACGAAGACACCCTCGGCGCCGAGCTGGCGCATCAGTGCGGCGTCGGCGGGAGTGGCCACGCCACCCGCGGAGAACAGCACGACCGGGAGCTTGCCCAGTTCGGCGACCTCCTTGACGATCTCGTACGGGGCGCGCAGTTCCTTGGCGGCGGCGTACAGCTCGTTGTTGTCGTAGCCGCGCAGCCGGGCGATCTCGTTCTTGATCTGACGCAGGTGGCGTACGGCCTCGACGACGTTGCCGGTGCCGGCCTCGCCCTTGGAGCGGATCATGGCGGCGCCCTCGGCTATGCGGCGCAGGGCCTCGCCCAGGTTGGTGGCACCACAGACGAAGGGGGTCGTGTAGGCCCACTTGTCGGAGTGGTTGACCTCGTCGGCGGGGGTGAGCACCTCGGACTCGTCGATGTAGTCGACGCCGAGGGACTGCAGGACCTGCGCCTCCACGAAGTGGCCGATGCGCGACTTGGCCATCACCGGGATCGAGACGGCCTCGATGATGCCCTCGATCATGTCCGGGTCGGACATGCGTGCCACGCCGCCGTCCTTGCGGATGTCGGCCGGGACCCGCTCCAGGGCCATGACGGCCACGGCGCCCGCGTCCTCGGCGATCTTCGCCTGCTCGGGCGTGACGACGTCCATGATCACGCCGCCCTTGAGCTGCTCGGCCATGCCGCGCTTCACGCGCGCGGTGCCGGTGGCCGGGGTGTCGGTGGACTGGACGGGCTGGGAGAGCGTGCTGGACACGGGTTGACCTCACTCGGTGAAAGAGGGCTTCTGCAGACACCGAGGAAACGCCCGGGGACCAGGCCACAGCAAGGGCCAATGGGTAGGCGGTGGCTCATTTTCCGGCCCATGCCGAGCTTTTCCGCTGTTCAGGGCGTTGTCCGGGATTCACGCACCCGCCCGGACCAGGGCCTCCGGCGGCCGGACCTCTACGTTCCGGGGCGGTCCGCGAGCGCCGTCGGGGGCTCGTCGTCCATCTCGAAGGCCAGCGGGAACGGGGCGTGTCCGGCCAGCCGGAACCAGCGCACCTTGCGGTGGCGGCGCAGGGCGCGGGCCGCGCGTACGGCGTCGTTGTGGAAACGCCGGGCCATCGGTACGCGGCGGACCGCCTGGGCGAGTTCGCGGGCCGCGTCCTCGCCGCCCGGGGCCGCCTGGACCACTTCCACCTGCTCGGTCTCCCCGAAGACGGCCCGCAGTGCCTGGCTGAGGTCGCTCTCGGCGACCTCCCGGTGGTCCTCCTCGGCCTGCCGGGCGGCGTGCGCGGCCTCGTAGAGCACCATCGACGCGGCCGGGTCGAGCACGCCGGCGGTGGCGAGTTCCTGGGCGACCGAGGCGCGGCGCAGGAGCTGTGCGTCGAGGGCTGCGCGGGCTGCGTCGATGCGTGAGTGCAGGCGGTCGAGGCGGCCCGCCGTCCAGCTCAGGTAGAGGCCGATCGCCGCGAGGGCGACCACGATCCAGATCAGTGTGGAGGTCACGGGGGCACACGCTACCGGTGGGGGCGCGTTGCTCGGCGGCGCCCCCGGATGGCGCCTGCGGCGCGCGCCCGTCTCCGGGTGCGGGCCCGGTGGGGGCTGGCCGCGCAGTTCCCCGCGCCCCTGAAAAACGGGGCTGCGCCCCCACGATGGCGCCCACGGCACCTATGCGACCGTCTCCGGGTGCAGGCCCGGTGGGGGCTGGCCGCGCAGTTCCCCGCGCCCCTGAAAAACGGGGCTGCGCCCCCGCGACGGCGCCTGCGGCACCTATGCGAGCGTCTCCGGGTGCAGGCCCGGTGGGGGCCGGTCGCGCAGTTCCCCGCGCCCCTGAAAGACCGGCTTCGCCGTGCCTTTCGTTTTTCAGCCCGTCCGGCGTTTGAGGACGAGGCCGTTCAGGCCGACAGGGGGGTCTGGGGGCGCAGCCCCCAGGGGACGGCGCCTCTCAGTTCAGTCCCGCGCCAAACCGAAGCGGGCCAGCAGACCGCCCGGTTCCGCCGGTTCGTCCGCCGCGGCGACCGCCGCCGCGCCGTCCGTGACCGTCTCGTAGACGGACAGGATGTCCGCGCCGACCGTCGACCAGTCGAAGCGCCGCACGTGCGCGCTCCCCCGCTCGTGGAGTTCCGCGCGTCGCGCCGGATCGCCGAGGAGCCGCACCGCCGACGTGGCCAGCGCGTCCGCGTCCTCGTTGGTGAACAGTTCGCCCGCCGCGCCCTGGTCGAGGACCTGCGCGAACGCGTCGAGGTCGGAGGCGAGCACGGGCGCGCCCGCCGACATCGCCTCGACCAGGATGATCCCGAAGCTCTCGCCGCCGGTGTTGGGCGCCACGTACACGTCGACGCTGCGCAGGAACCGCGCCTTGTCCTCGTCGCTGATCATGCCGAGGAACTCGACGCGCGGGCGCAGTTCCGCCGGAAGCTTCTCGACGGCTTCCTTCTCGTCGCCGCGTCCGGCGACCAGCAGCCGTGTCTCCGGCCGCTCGGCGAGGATCTTCGGCAGCGCCTTCATGAGGACCGGCAGGCCCTTGCGGGGCTCGTCGATCCGGCCCACGAAGCCGATCGTGCCGCCCTGCCACTCGGGGTTGGGCTCGGCCTTCGCGAAGAAGTCGACGTCGACGCCGTTCGGGATGACCACGGCGTCGCCGCCCAGGTGCTCGACGAGCGTGCGCCGGGCGTACTCGCTCACCGCGATCCGCGCGCTGATCTTCTCCAGCGCGGGCTGCAGGATCGGGTACGCGGCGATCATCGCGCGGGAGCGCGGGTTCGACGTGTGGAAGGTGGCGACGATCGGTCCCTGGGCCGCCCAGCAGGCCAGCAGGCCGAGGGAGGGCGAGGCCGGCTCGTGGATGTGGATCACGTCGAACGTGCCGTCGTGGAGCCAGCGGCGTACGCGCGCGGCGGACAGGAACCCGAAGTTCAGGCGCGCGACCGAGCCGTTGTACGGCACCGGGACGGCACGGCCCGCCGAGACGACGTACGGCGGGAGCGGTGTCTCGTCGTCGGCGGGCGCGAGGACGGACACGTGGTGCCCGAGCGCGATGAGGTGGTCGGCCAGGTCGCGGATGTGGAACTGGACTCCCCCGGGGACGTCCCAGGAGTACGGGCAGACGATCCCGATCCTCATGGTCGCTCCCCCTGCCGGGCCTGCTCGTCGCGAACCGCCACGGACGGGGGCTTTCCGCCGGGCGGCCCCGGGATCGGCTCCCCCGCGGTCGTCCCCGGGCGGGCTTCCAGGTCGGCGAGCCACAAGCGTTGCAGCATGTGCCAGTCCTCCGGATGGTCGGCGATCCCCGTGGCGAAGGCATCGGCCAGCGCCTGCGTCATGACAGACGTCTTCTCGGCCCGCGTACCTGACCCGGGTACGTCGACGGGGGGATGGACCCGGCCACGCATCACGGGCGAGTCGTCGTACCACAGGGTCACCGGCAGCAGCAGCGCGCCGGTCTGCTGGGCGAGCAGCGCCGGGCCCGCGGGCATCCGGGTGGTGTCGCCGAAGAAGGAGACCTCGACCCCGGAGGCGGACAGGTCGCGTTCGGCGACGAGGCAGACCAGGCCGCCGTCGCGCAGCCGCCGGGCCAGCGTGCCGAACGCGGTGCCGCCGCTGTGCGGCAGCACCTCCATGCCGAGGCCCTCGCGGTACGCCACGAACCGGTCGTAGAGCTTCTCGGGCTTGAGGCGCTCGGCGACCGTCGTGAACGGCGTCTCCAGTCTGGTGGTGACCCAGGCGCCCGCGAGGTCCCAGTTGCCCAGGTGCGGCAGCGCGAGGATGACGCCCTTGCCCGCCGCGAGCCCCTCGGTCAGATGGTGGAGGTCCTTCGGCTCGAAACCGCTCCTGATGCGTTCCTTGCTCCACGCGGGCAGCCGGAACGACTCCATCCAGTAGCGCAGATACGAACGCATGCCCGCGCGGGACAGCTCCGCGAGCCGCTCGGGACTCGCGTCGGGCAGCACGCGCGCGTAGTTCGACTCCAGACGCAGTACGCCCTTGCCGCGCCGCTTCCAGGTGATGTCGGCGATGGTCCGGCCGAGGCGCACGGCCACCGGCTCGGGGAGCTTCTTGACGGCTCCCCAGCCCGCGGCGTAGGCGCCGTAGGTCAGCTGGTCCCGCAGACCGCTCACGAGGTGGCCTCGCTGTTGTGCGAGGTGCTTTCCGGTGAGTTCCCCGGCGGGGCGGCGACCGCCGCGTCGGCCTCGGCGGCCTCGCGGCGGACCGTGACGACGCGCTGGACGAGGGTGACGACACTGCCCACGGCGACGATCCACAGCGCGACCGGCAGCAGTACGTCGATGCCGGGGACGCCGAAGGTCTTGTGGAAGCCCGCCAGGCCGGCCGCGACCAGCGAGATCACCAGGCGTTCGGCGCGCTCGACCAGGCCGTTGACGGCGACGGGCAGACCGATCGACTCGCCCCGGGCCTTGGTGTACGACACCACCTGACCGCTGGCCAGGCAGAAGATCGACACGGCGCACAGGACGTTGTCGTCGCCGTTGCCCGCGTACCAGAGGGCGAAGCCGCCGAAGATCGCGCTGTCGGCCACCCGGTCGAGTGTCGAGTCGAGGAAGGCGCCCCAGCGGCTGGAGCGGCCCAGCTGGCGTGCCATGTTGCCGTCGACCAGGTCCGAGAACACGAAGAGCGTGATGACGATCGTGCCCCAGAAGAGCTCGCCCCGGGGGTAGAAGACCAGCGCGCCCGCCACCACTCCGGCCGTGCCCAGGAGGGTGACCGTGTCGGGGCTCACCCCCCGGCGGATGAGAAACGCGGCGAACGGTGTGAGGACACGCGTAAAGAATGCACGCGCGTACTTGTTCAGCATGGCCTTCCCGACGGTCGGTGTGGCCGGGCGGCCCTGCTGGCCACCGGCTGGCCCATCGTAGCCACGCGTGCGCGTGTGCGACGGTCGGGCACCCGCACCCCGTGTCACGTCCTGGTGACATCCGGGGGGGCTCGGCAGGGGGCGGCGCGATCGCGTCCGTTGTATGGACGCACCGTGACGCGAGTGCAAAGCTCGATGGCACCGCGGGCGTCGTCGGAGCCGCCCCTCGCGGATCCGCCGGCCCGCGCCCCCAGTGACCTCACCGTGCACGGGAGGCAATTCCATGGGCGACAAGGCGAACGCACACCCCGGAGCCGCCGGCAGGGCCACGGCGGCCGACCACCCCGCGTCCGTACGGAATGTGGTGCTGGTCGGCCACAGCGGTTCGGGCAAGACGACTCTGGTGGAGGCTCTCGCGCTGACCGCGGGAGCGGTGAACAGGGCGGGCCGTGTGGAGGACGGCGGCACCGTCTCCGACTACGACGAGATCGAACACCGGCAGCAGCGCTCGGTGCAGCTGTCCCTGGTCCCGGTCGACTGGGACGGATACAAGATAAATGTGCTGGACACTCCCGGTTACGCCGATTTCGTCGGCGAGCTGAGGGCCGGTCTGCGAGCGGCGGACGCGGCCCTTTTCGTCGTCTCGGCCTCGGACGGCGTGGACGGCTCGACGCGCATGGTGTGGGAGGAGTGCGCGGCGGTCGGCATGCCGAGAGCCATCGTGGTGACGCATCTGGAGTCGGCGCGGGCCGACTTCGACGAGATGACGCGGATCTGCGCGGACGCGTTCGGCGCGGACGACCCCGACGCCGTACTGCCGCTGTACCTGCCGCTGCACGGCGCCCAGGGGCCCGACGGGCATGTGCCGGTGACGGGGCTGATCGGGCTGCTCTCGCAGCGGCTGTTCGACTACTCGTCCGGGGAGCGCAAGGAGTCCGAGCCCGGTCCCGAGCAGATGCCGCTCATCGAGTCGGCCCGCAACCGGCTGATCGAGGGAATCATCGCGGAGAGCGAGGACGAGACCCTCATGGACCGCTATCTCGGCGGTGAGGAGATCGATTTCAGGACACTCGTGGAGGACCTGGAGCGGGCGGTCGCGCGCGGGGTCTTCCATCCGGTGCTGGCCGCCGCGCCCGCCGCCGAGGGCGCCCGGCAGGGGCTGGGCACGGTCGAACTGCTCGAACTGATCACCGGCGGCTTCCCGACGCCGCTGGAGCGCGAGGCCCCGACGGTCACCACCCCGGACGGCCGGGCCCGCCGCGTCAAGGCCTGCGATCCGGACGGGCCGCTGGTCGCCGAGGTCGTGAAGACCGCCTCCGACCCGTACGTCGGCCGGGTCTCGATGGTGCGGGTGTTCTCCGGGACCCTGCGCCCGGACGAGACGGTGCACGTCTCCGGGCACGGGCTCGCCGACCGCGGGCACGAGGACCACGACGTCGACGAGCGCATCGGCGCCCTGTCCGCGCCCTTCGGCAAGCAGCAGCGGGCCCTCACGCACGCGATCGCGGGCGATCTGGCCTGTGTGGCCAAGCTGAACCGCGCCGAGACCGGTGACACGCTCTCGGCCAAGGACGACCCGCTCCTGATGGAGCCGTGGGAGATGCCCGATCCCCTGCTGCCGCTCGCCATCCAGGCGCACAGCAAGGCCGACGAGGACAAGCTCTCGCAGGGCCTGGGCCGGCTGGTCGCCGAGGACCCCACGATGCGGCTGGAACAGAACCAGAACACCCACCAGGTCGTCCTGTGGTGCCTGGGCGAGGCCCACGCGGACGTCGCCCTGGAACGGCTGCGCAACCGGTACGGCGTCCAGGTCGACGTCGTACCGCACAAGGTGTCCCTGCGGGAGACGTTCGCCGCCAGGTCGGCGGGGCGCGGCCGTCATGTGAAGCAGTCCGGCGGGCACGGCCAGTACGCGATCTGCGAGATCGAGGTGGAGCCGCTGCCCGGCGGCTCCGGCATCGAGTTCGTCGACAAGGTGGTGGGCGGTGCCGTGCCCCGCCAGTTCATCCCGTCCGTGGAGAAGGGGGTGCGCGCCCAGGCCGCCAGGGGCGTGACGGCGGGTTATCCCCTCATCGACGTGCGCATCACGCTGACCGACGGCAAGGCGCACTCCGTGGACTCCTCGGACGCGGCGTTCCAGACCGCCGGCGCGCTCGCCCTGCGGGAGGCCGCGACCGACGCGCGCATCCATCTGCTGGAGCCGGTCGCCGAGGTGACGGTCCTGGTGGGCGACGAATACGTCGGGGCCGTGATGAGCGATCTGTCGGGCCGGCGCGGCCGGGTCGTCGGCACCGAGCAGGCACCGGGCGGCCGGACCCTCGTACGGGCCGAGGTGCCGGAGATCGAGATCGGGCGGTACGCGGTCGATCTGCGCTCCCTCTCGCACGGCACCGCGCGGTTCGACCGCACCTACGCCCGGCACGAGCCCATGCCACCGCAGTTGACCGACAGGATCCGCGAACAGACGCAGGACGCTCGTTAGTTGATGTCCCCTTCGATCGGCGGGCGGCTGCGGCCGTCCGCCGACGAATGTCGGCCCCTGGCGATACGCTGAGAACCTGATCAAGACGATGACCTGATCAACAGGTGTGCGGAGCACCGAAGTCGGGAATGCCGCAGCAGCGGGGCAAGGCGGCGATGGGGGCGGTAATGGCGGACGACGCATTCGATTTCAGGCCGGGAGCGCAGGTTCCGCTCTCGGGTTCCGCGGGACAGACGGCGGCGACGTTCGCGCTCGCCTCCGCGGCCTATCGGGACAGCCCCGTCGAAGCGATCCTCGACGCGAACAGCGAGTGGCACCAGTCGAAGGTCTCACCGGGACAGAAGTGGGCGTCGATCTTCAAGCCGAACCTGGGCGAGGCCTTCGCCCGGGCCGTGCAGCTCCGGATGCTGGGCGGCGGTCGCGGTGCGCTCATCCAGTCCTTCGGCACGGAACCGCAGGTGGTCGTCGAGCACTGCCTGGCGGCCAACCGCATCCGCAAGGAGCGGGACAGCTGGCTCACCGCCGTGATGGTGCTGACCGGTCTGATCTTCCTGCCCGGTCTGCTCATCTGGCTGCTGGTCTTCCAGATCCGCCGCTCGGTCGCCAAGTCCGATGACAAGCGGGCCGGAGCCCTCGGCACCGCGATCCTGATCGGGGTGGGCGGCCTGGCGGTCCTCTTCCTGCTCAAGATGCCCTTCAGCGGCTTCTGGGCCTGGTATGCGCGCGCGGCGATCGTCGCGCCCGTCGTCGGCTGGGTCTGGGCGAAGCAGATCTGCGAGCGCACGGCCCACGATCTGCGGGAGCGCTGGAGCAGCCTGCTCGCGGGCGGCGGCATCGGTGCCAAGATTCCCGAGGCGGTGCCCGGCAGCCCCGGCGAGACGGCGGCCGAGCGGCTGCGCCAGGGCCTGGCACGGCTGAGCGCCGAGCAGCAGTCGAACTCGGTGTTCTACGCGGGCCCCAAGGGAATACTGGGCATGGGCACGCGCTGGGGCACCTGGCAGCTCGCCGAGGACCTGGTGTCGGCGGACTCCAGCAAGGAGATCCATCCGTTCCGCAGCTGGGACGTGATCCGGTCGATCCACGACCAGTTGCGCATGCTGGAGCGCGGCCCGCTCAACACCGGTGGTTTCCCGGCGCCTTCGATAAAGCACTGGGTGGTCACACCGATCAACGAGAACGCCGGCTCGGTCTCCCGCCCCGGCGGCACCGACGTGGACGCGTACCAGGTAAAGACGCACAAAATACAGGAGATCTGCAACAAGCAGCAGTTCGGCAGCGGTGACCGCCACTACCTCGGGGTCCAGTGGACGCTCTGGGACGGCCAGTTGATCATCACGATGCTGATCACCGTGACCGTGCTGCACGAGACGCTGCGCATCGAGGTCACCGGACACGCCCTGGGACCCGTGCACTCGCTGTTCACCAGCGGGCCCGCCGCCAAGACGAAAACGGTCCCGAAGACCGTCAGGTTCTGGGAGACCAAGACGCAGAAGCTGCCGCTGGTCGACGCCGACGAGGTCGTACGGCTCGCGGTGCGCGCGCCCTTCACCTGGTATCCGCCGATCCTCGACCACCTCGGCGGCAAGCTGACCCTGCCGGAGCCCTTCGGCCTGCGGCACGCCTGGGCGGCCAAGCCCTGGCGGCACCGCTTCATGGCGGACGACGCCCTGCGCGCGGCGACCCCCGTGCTGCGGGTGGTGCACGCGGCGGCGATCCGCGTGCTGAACGACAACGGCGTGGACACGACGAAGTTCGCGGGCCGCTCGTCCGCCCTCAGCGGGGCCGTCCAGGACGTCTCCCCGAAGAAGGCGGACCTGTACGACGCGTAGGCGTCCACGCCGGGTGGACGTGCGGGAGGCCGGGCCTCAGACCGACGGCCAGGCCTCCGCGAGCATCTTCCGCGTGTCCGCGAGGAGTTGCGGCAGCACCCGGGTGTGCCCGACCACCGGCATGAAGTTCGTGTCCCCGCCCCAGCGGGGCACGATGTGCTGGTGGAGGTGCGCGGCGATCCCGGCCCCCGCGACCGCACCCTGGTTCATCCCGATGTTGAAGCCGTGCGCGCCGGACGCGGTCCGCAGCGCGGTCATCGCCTGCTTGGTCAGCTCACCGAGCTCGGCGGTCTCCGGGACGGTCAGATCGGTGTAGTCCGCGACATGCCGGTAGGGCACGACCATCAGATGCCCACCGTTGTACGGGTACAGGTTGAGCACCGCGTAGACCTGCTCGCCGCGCTTGATGACGAGCCCGTCCTCGTCGGATTTCGCCGGAATCGAGCAGAAGGGACAGCCGTCGCCGGCACCGGGACCGGTCGGCTTGTTCTCACCCTGGATGTATGCCATCCGGTGGGGCGTCCACAGGCGCTGGAACGCGTCCTGTGTGCCGACTCCGATCTGCTGCTCCGGCTCACTCGTCATGAGGTGAAGCATATGGCTTCGCCCGTTCGCGGCGTGTCGCCGGGTACCGCGCGAAAGGGCCCGCCGCCAAGCTGAGGTGATGGACGACGACACCCGCACGACCCGCTGGGAGCGCCGCACCGAGCTGCCGCTCGTCGTCGCCTCGGTGCTCTTCTTCACCTCGTACGCGATCCGGGTCCTGGGCCACGGACTGCCCGAGCCGTGGCCGGGCGCCTGTGTCGCAGCGATGCTGGGGGCCTGGGCGGTGTTCGCCGTCGACTACGCCGTGCGCTGGCGGCTGAGCGGCCAGGGGCCCCGGTTCGTACGGACGCACTGGCTGGACACGGTCGTCCTCATGCTGCCCCTGCTGCGCCCGCTGCGCGTGGTGAAGGTCTACGAGACCGTGCAGCGCCGGCGCGGGCGGCCCCGGCTGGCCCTGCACGCCCGCGTGATCACGTACGCGGGTCTGGCCGTGTCCCTCCTCGGCTTCGCGGGCGCGCTCGCCGTGTACCAGCAGGAGCGCACGGCACCGGACGCGACGATCCACACCTTCGGCGACGCGGTGTGGTGGACCTGCGCGACGCTGGCGACCGTGGGGTACGGCGACGTGGCTCCCGTGACGCCCGTGGGACGGCTGATCGCGGTGGGCCTGATGGCCTGCGGGCTCGCCCTGCTCGGCGCGGTGACGGGGTCGTTCTCGTCGTGGCTGCTCCAGGTCTTCGCCGGCGAGGGCAACGAGAAGCCCCCGGGCGGCTGAGCCGCCCGGGGGCCTGTCGTCGCGCGCCCTAGGGCCTCAGATCTGCACCCGCTCCTCGACGACCTTCGCGATCTTCGCGATGGCCTCGTCGAGCGGGATGCCGTTCTCCTGGGAGCCGTCGCGGTAGCGGAAGGACACGGCGCCCGCGGCCATGTCCTCGTCGCCCGCGATGACCATGAAGGGCACCTTCTGCTTCTGGGCGTTGCGGATCTTCTTCTGCATGCGGTCGGAGGACGAGTCGACCTCGACCCGCAGCCCCTTCTTCTTCGCCTCGGCGGCGAACTTGTGCAGATAGTCGATGTGCGCGTCGCCGATCGGGATGCCGACCGCCTGGACGGGCGCCAGCCACGCCGGGAACGCGCCCGCGTAGTGCTCGAGGAGCACCGCGAAGAAGCGCTCGATCGACCCGAACAGCGCACGGTGGATCATGACCGGCCGCTGCTTGGTGCCGTCGGGGCTGGTGTACTCCAGGTCGAACCGCTCCGGCAGGTTGAAGTCGAGCTGCACGGTCGACATCTGCCAGGTCCGGCCGATCGCGTCCTTGGTCTGGACGGAGATCTTCGGCCCGTAGAACGCGGCGCCGCCCGGGTCCGGGACGAGCGGGAGGCCCTGCTTCTCGGCCACCTGCCGCAGCGTCTCGGTGGCCTCCTCCCACACCTCGTCCGAGCCGACGAACTTCTCCGGGTCCTTGGTGGACAGTTCCAGGTAGAAGTCGGTCAGGCCGTAGTCCCGCAGCAGGCCGAGGACGAAGGTGAGCGTCTTGTCGAGCTCCTCCGCCATCTGCTCCTTGGTGCAGTAGATGTGCGCGTCGTCCTGGGTGAAGCCGCGGGCGCGGGTCAGGCCGTGCACGACGCCCGACTTCTCGTACCGGTACACGGTCCCGAACTCGAAGAGGCGCAGCGGCAGTTCACGGTAGGAGCGGCCGCGCGCGTCGAAGATCAGGTTGTGCATCGGGCAGTTCATGGGCTTGAGGTAGTAGTCCACGCCCTCGTCGAGCTGCATGGGCGGGTACATGCCGTCGGCGTACCAGTCCAGGTGGCCCGAGGTCTCGAAGAGCTTCCCCTTGGTGGCGTGCGGGGTGTAGACGAACTCGTACCCCTCCTCCTCGTGGCGGCGCCGCGAGTAGTCCTCCATGACGCGGCGGACGATGCCGCCCTTGGGGTGGAAGACCGCGAGGCCCGAGCCGATCTGCTCCGGGATGGAGAACAGGTCGAGTTCGCTGCCGAGCTTGCGGTGGTCGCGCTTCTCGGCCTCGGCGAGGAACTCCAGGTGCGCCTTGAGCTCGTCCTTGGTCGGCCAGGCGGTGCCGTAGATGCGCTGGAGCATCGGGTTCTTCTCGCTGCCGCGCCAGTAGGCGGCGGCGTTGCGCATCAGCTTGAACGCCGGGATGTTCCGGGTGGTGGGCAGGTGGGGACCGCGGCAGAGGTCCTTCCAGCACAGGTCGCCGGTCTTGGCGTCGAGGTTGTCGTAGATGGTCAGCTCGCCCGCGCCCACCTCGACGTCCGCGCCGTCGTCGCTCGAAGCGGCACCCTTGAGGCCGATGAGCTCCAGCTTGTACGGCTCGTCGGCCAGCTCCTCGCGGGCGGCCTCGTCGGTGACGACCCGGCGGGAGAAGCGCTGGCCGCGCTTCTGGATCTCCTGCATCTTCTTCTCGACGGCCTTGAGGTCCTCGGGGGTGAAGGGCCGCGCCACGTCGAAGTCGTAGTAGAAGCCGTCCTTGACCGGCGGGCCGATGCCCAGCTTGGCCTCGGGGAACAGCTCCTGCACGGCCTGGGCCATCACGTGCGCGGTGGAGTGGCGCAGGATGTCGAGGCCGTCCTTGGAGGAGATCTCGACGCTCTCGACGGTCTCGCCGTCCTTCACCTCGTACGCGAGGTCCTTCAGCTCGCCCGCCACGCGCGCGGCGACGATGGTGCGCTCACCGGCGAAGAGCTCGGCCGCCGTAGTCCCCGTCGTCACCACGCGCTCTTCCCGCTCGGAATCGCGTTGGATGATCACACGGACGTCTGACACCGGACTCTCCTACCTGAAGGGAACGCGTGCGGCGACTCCTGCGCGCGTCGTGGAAGCGATCGTACCGAGCCGGGGGCACCGACCGCGAAACGGTTATCCCCACGCCCGCCCTCGGCCAGCCCTCGGCCAGCCCTCGGCCAGCCCTCACCCCGTCCGCGGCCCGTCCGCGGCCCGTCCGCGGCCCGTCCGCGGCCCGCGTCAGTCCTCCGTGCACGCCTCCTCGAAGAAGTCGAGGTTCTCCTGGAGGGACTTCATCAGGCGGTCGCGTTCCGCCTCGTCCACCTGGACCGGTGTCACCCCGGACGCGCCGGTCAGCCGGCGGAATCCGCCGCGGCTCTCCAGCCGGCCGTGCACCCGCACCGGGAGCCCCACGAGATGGGCCTGCCCCGCGATCCGGTACGACTCCTCGTCGAGGGTCATCCGGACGTGCGGCACCTCGGCGCCCGCGATGACCTTCAGCCGTACCGTTCCGTCGCCGCGCGGCCCCGACCTGCGCATCCGCACCACGGCCCCGGTGACGCGCACGGGCACGGACGGCTCCTCGCGCAGATAGCGGGCCCCCGCCTCACGCAGCGCGGGCAGGTCCCCGGGCGAGAACTCGACGGGCTCCGCGGACGCCGCGCACCCCTCGGGGACCCCCGCGGCGGGCGCCCACTCGACGGCGACCCTGGCGCCCTCCGTTCCCCGCACCAGCGCCACGAGCGCCTCCGTCAGCTCATGGCTCACCCCCGCCTCGACCGCCCCGTCGAACGCGTCCATGCCACCCGTGGCACGCCGGTAGTCGATCGCCTCACGGGCCGCGTACAGCGCCTGGTGGAGTTGGACGGCGAGCGGGCGGCCGGTGGCGACCGGCACGAAGGCGGTGAGGCGGCGGCCACCGGGGGCGGCTCCGACCAGCACGTTCTCCAGGGAGGCGGCGGCGGGCCTGCGGTGGCGGGCGCCGTGGTAGCCGGCCCGCCCGCGGGTGGCGAGGGCGCCCGCGAGGAGGATCTGCCGGGCCGCCGTACGCATCTGCTCCTCGACCGTCCACGGCGATGTGCCGACCGGGCCCACCGGGACGTCGCGCCACCAGTGGATCTCGTCGCTGGGCACGGCGAGGCCGACCAGGACGTCACGGGCGGACGGCGAACCGCTGCGGGACAGCGCGACGAGGGCCTCCCCCAGCAGGTCCTCGCTGTCCGGGAACGCCCGGCTCTCGGGCACGAGCAGACTGGTGCCGGAACCGCCGGGCCCGGGTGGCGTCCAGCGGCCGTACCGGCCGGGCGCCCCGCCGCGGCGCTGCCAGCCGTGCCGGAGCAGCAGCGCGCCGAGGACGGCCGGATCGACCTCGTCGGGCCGCGGCGGCTGGTCCCACAGCCCCGGCGGCTCGACGGGGTGGGGCCTGACGGGGCGTAGGGGCTCGTCGAAGGGGCGGTGCGTCACGGTATGCCTCCCGTACCGACCCGCGTCATGATCTCGCAGAGCGCCCTGTCGTCGAAGACGCGCGTGGTCGGTATCCGCACGGTGGTCCTGCGCCGGCCGGTGATCCGGTGTCCGGCGAGGTTGATCCAGTAGCAGCAGTGCCGCAGGTCGAGGCCTTCGTGGCCGGCACGCAGCCAGTCGTCCTGCGATCTGGGCACCAGCATCACGACCAGTATTTTGTGCACCGAGACCGGGGTCCGGGCCAGCTTCTCCAGGTGGGCGTTGTCGAGCGTGAAGGAGAAGGCGGCGCCCGGCGGGTTCGGCGGGATCTGGTACGTGCACTTGAGCTGCACCTTGATGGTGACTTCGTCGTCGACCGTGTGCCCGGGGGCGCTGTGGCTGACGTGCCAGTCGATGCCGTTGTCCGGAAAGGGCTGGGACAGGGAGCAGCCCGAGGCGGCCGCCACCGCGTGCAGATAGCCGACCTGCAGTGTCTCCATGCATGCGGTGGTGGCCAGTGAGCCGCGATGCGGTGCCGTCCGCCGGGGCAGCAGCCCGCCCTGCTCGGGCTGCGCGAGCGCCATGTCCAACAGCCTTCCGAATCCGGTGAATCCCCGCGACGAGTCGCTGAACTGCAAAGACCCGTACCTCTGTTGTCTCCTTCCGGCGTACGGCGCAAACAGCCCGGGTATCACAAAAAGGGCAGGGGACGGCGCGTCAACTGCCGAAGGTGAACGAGGAGTTGTGTGCGTATGACGTGCTGGTACGAAGGGCCCTTGACCGCTTTCGACACGGAGACGACCGGTGTCGACGTGGAAACCGACCGGATCGTGTCGGCGGCCATCGTCGTCCAGGACGCTCCCGGCAGCCGCCCGCGCGTGCGTCGCTGGCTGGTGAATCCGGGGGTGCCGGTGCCCGAGGGCGCCACGGCGGTGCACGGGCTGACGGACGAACACCTGCGGCGCAGCGGCCGCTGGCCGTCGCCCGTCATGGACGAGATAGTCAGGGAGCTGGCCGAGCAGAGCGCGGCGGGACGGCCGCTCGTGGTGATGAACGCGCCCTTCGATCTGACGCTCCTGGACCGGGAGTTGCGCAGGCACCGGGCGTCCTCGCTGGACCACTGGTTCGAGTCCGTGCCGCTGCGCGTCCTCGATCCGCGGGTCCTCGACAAGTATCTGGACCGCTACCGCAAGGGCCGCCGCACGCTGACGGACCTGTGCGCGCACTACGAGGTGGAGTTGCAGGGCGCCCACGAGGCGGCGGCCGACGCGCTGGCCTCCCTGGAGGTCGTACGGGCGATCGGGCGGCGGTTCGCGACCCGCATGGAGCGGCTGTCACCGGCCGAACTGCACACGCTGCAGGGCGGCTGGCACGCGGCGCAGGCCCGTGGCCTGCAGGCGTGGTTCGCCCGCAGCGGTTCGGAGGAGCTGGTCGACCAGTCCTGGCCCCTGCGTCCCGAACTCCCGGCGGAGGCCGCCTGAGCGCCGCGTCATGCGGGATCATGCAAAAAGCCGGTCCGTCTGTGACGGACCGGCCTTTCCCGGTGGGCGATACTGGGTTCGAACCAGTGACCTCTTCGGTGTGAACGAAGCGCTCTCCCACTGAGCTAATCGCCCGGGAACGCACCGAACAATACAGGTCTCCGTGCGTTTCCTTCAAACCGCTTCGCGGTTCCCCCGAAGGCGGGCGGCGAGCCCGCGGCGCCCCGCCCTCATCATCAGCGTGTGATTGGCGCGGAAGACGGGCCGCCCGGGCACCGCGAACCGTCGCAGCAGCGGCTTGGTCACGTGCACCTCCTGGTCGTAACGGGCGCGGGTGCCCGGCCCGCCACCCGGCCCGTCGCCCGCTCCGTCGGCGGCGACGGTCCACCGGGCCCAGCCGTCCACGTCGCCCGTCATCGAGATCTCCAGGATGCCCGCCGCCCGGTCGCGCCGGACCTCCCTGGCGGTGAACACGAGGTCGTACGGCAGCACCGAGCGGATCCGGATGACACCACTGGCCCCGTCGACGGGCGTCACCTCGCGCACCTGCGGCCACCAGAGCGGATAGCGCTCGGCGTCGGCCAGCGCGTCGTAGACGTCGCCGGGCGGGGCGGCGAGGATCCAGAGGCTGCGGAAGCGGTAGTGCGTCCAGTCCATGGGTTTCATGATCCGGGTCTGCCCGCCCACCACAAGCCCATGACCCGCCACGGCTGCCCAGGACGGATCTGAGTACGACCTGAGTACGTACGCTCATGCCGTGGGACGTGACCCGGACCACACTCCAAGGCATGACGAACATTCCGCCGCCGGCCGAGGAGTTGCGGATCCTCGACCACGAGCTGTGGCAACTGGACGCCCGCAGGGCCCAGTTGCTGGCCCGCCGGATCTGGCTGCTCAATGTGCTCCGGTCGGCCGGGCCCCAGGCGGCCCCCGCCCATGTCCCGGCCGCCCGGCCGCCCCGCGCTCCCGGGCCCCGACGCCCGGAGGCCACGGCCCCCGGTGTGCAGAACGTGCTGCTCGTGCTCGGCGGCGTCCTGCTGACCATCGCGGCCATCGCGTTCACGCTGGTGAGCTGGGGCGACATGGGCATCGCCGGACGGTCGGCGGTCCTCGGCGCGGTCACCGCGGCCGCGCTCGCCGCGCCGGTGCCGCTGCTGAAGCGCGGCCTCCGCTCGACGGCGGAATCGGTGGCGGGCCTCGGCCTCGCGCTGACGGTGCTCGACGCGTACGCCCTGCACGAGGTCGCCCTCTCCGCGGTGGGCGGCACCGGCTACGCGGCAGCGGCGGCGGCCCTCCTGGCCGCGCTGTGGACGGCGTACGGCCGTGTGCTCGGCGACCTGCGACTGCCCCTCCCGGCAGCCGTGGCGTCCGCCCAACTCCCCCTGCTGCTCTGGGCGGTGGCGGCCGACGCGGGGGCCCACCCGATCACGGCAGCGCTCCTGGTGACGGCCGCGTCGGACACCGCGCTGGCCCTCTCCGTCCCCGTGCGCTCCATCCGGCCCGTACGGATCGTCGCCGCCGTCGGCGCCTACGGCACGGGCGCCTTCGGCGTCCTGGCGGCCGGCGTCCTCATACTGGACGCCCCCGGTCCGAGCGCCGCCGCCCGTGCGGCGGCGCTCCTCGCCCTCGCCGCGGCGATCGCGCTCGGGGCCGCATGGCGTGCCCCCGAGGCGCGGGCCGCTCTCGGTCTCGCGTCGGCCGGCGGTCTGATCGCCGTCGCCGCGGCGGGCGGCGTGCTCCGTACGGTCCTGCCCGGTGTGTGGACGGTCCCGGCCTGCCTGGCCTGCGCGATCGCCCTGCTGTCGGTACGCGGCACCTGGCTGCCCGGGACCGTACGCCGTGGCCTGTTCTGGTCCTCCGTCACGGTGCAGGCGCTCGCCGTGGCCGAGACCCTGCCCCTCGTCCTCCTGACCCTGTTCGGCCCGGCCGGCTGGGCCGCTCACGCCTGGTCCGGCGCGCCGTCGGACGCCCGCGACGCGGTGACGGTCTCCGCGCCGTGGATGTCCGGCACGGAGAGCGCTCCGCTGGTGCCGGCGGCGGTGGCCGCGGTGCTGGCCCTGACGTTCCGGAGCGGCGCTCGGCGCCCCTTCGCCCTGAGCGGGGCACTGCTCCTGGCCTGGTCCGCTGCACTGCCCCTCCCCGCGATCGCACAACTCCCCTACACGGCGGCCCTGGTGGCGCACGGCGCGATCACGGTGGCCGTGCTGGCGGCAGCGGAGTACACGTCCGCGACCGTCGACCACCCCCCGGTGGCGGTCCGACGCGCGCCTCTGCTCCCGACCACCGCGCTCTGCCTCGCCCTCCTCGGCTCACTGCACCTGGTGGCCCTCTCCCTGGCCTCCGAAGCGGCGACACTCGCCGTGCTCGCAACCCTGACCGCGGTGTTCGCGTCGGCGGCGGCCCTGCGCAAGGGGACGAACCTCCGGGCCGTCACGACCGCCACCGCCCTCGTGTACGCCACGGCGCTCGCCTGTGCCACGGGCGCGTCCCTCGACTGGCAGCCGCAGCACATCGCGCTGCTCGTCCTGGTGGTGCCGGCCGTCGCGGCGGTGCTGGCGCCCCGGTTCGGCGATCGCGCGACGACGGTGTCCACCGAGGTCACGGGAGCCGTCGCGGGACTGCTGGCGATCGGCCTCGCGACCGCCGAACTGCCCGTCCTCGCCCTGGTCCTGGCCCTGTGCGGCGTGATCGCCGCGGGCACGGCCGTACGCGAGGACCGCAGGCAGGTCGGCCATGCGGCGGCCGTGCTGTTCGTCCTGGCCGCGTGGGTCCGGCTGGCCGCGTGGGACGTCGGCGCCCCGGAGGCGTACACGCTGCCGGTGACCGTGCCCGCGCTGCTCCTCGGGTACGTCCGCAGGAGCCGTGACGCGGAGGCCTCGTCCTGGACGGCGTACGGGCCCGGCCTCTCGGTGACACTGCTGCCGAGCCTCCTGGCCGTATGGGGCGACGCGAACTGGCTGCGCCCCCTGCTGCTGGGTTCCGCGGCACTGGCCGTCACCCTCGTCGGCGTCCGGCACCGCCTCCGGGCCCCGCTCGTCCTGGGCGGCGCCACGCTGATCCTGGTCGCCCTCCACGAACTGGCCCCGTACATCGCCCAGGCCATGGGCGCGGTCCCCCGCTGGGCCCCACCCGCCCTGGCCGGCCTCCTCCTCCTGACCCTGGGCGCCACCTACGAACAACGCCTACGGGACGCACGACGGTTCAGGGACGCCCTTGGCCGAATGCGCTGACACCGCCGCCTGAACGGGGCCGCCCCACTCTGGGGGGCCGCCCCGCGAGGGCCGCGTCCTGCTGGGGGGGGGCCGCCCCGCCTCGGAGGGGGCCGTCCCGCCGGGGGGAAACCGCCCCCGCGGGGAGTCGCCCCGCCAGGGGCGCTCCCGAGGGGCGCGGGGAACTGCGCGGCCAGCCACAACGGACCCGCACCCGAACATCCCTCCACGGAGGGGGCTCAGCGCACTGCGGGTACGTGAGCCGCTGCGCGCACGTCGTGGCTGGTCGCGCAGTTCCCCGCGCCCCTAAAAGGCGCCGAGGCGGGCGCACCCGACAGGCGGCTCAGCCCCACAGAGGCGCAGCGCACTGCGGGTACGTGAGCCGCCGCGCGTACGTCGTGGCCGGGCGCGCAGTTCCGCGCGCCCCTGAAGGGCGCCGCGGCGGGCGTCCTCCTGGGGGCTGCAGCCCCTCGCGGGCGCAGCGCACGGCAGGCGCGTGTGTCGGCGCGCGTGCGTCGTGGCCGGGCGCGCAGTTCCTCGCGCCCCTAAGGGCGCCGAGGCGGGCGCGTCCAGCCACAGCGGACCCGCCCCCAACCCCCAGCGGCAGCGTCACGGCATCTGGTCGCCGATCAGTGCCAGATTCTGGATCGCCGCCAGCCCGTACAGCGCCGTCGTGTTCGTCGACACCCAGGGCGCCTCGCTGCCGGCGACGAGCCCCGTCGGCCCCGCGACCTCTTTCGTGGACCAGTCCGTCGTCTCCTTGTAGTCCCACGTGTCGGCGCTGTTGTAGAACTGCCGCCACGCCCGCGCGGCGAGTGCGTCGTCGCCCAGTTCGACCGCCGCGTACGCGTCCTGCCGCGAGTGTCCCTGGAACAGCAGCAGCGACCCGAAGTCGGACCCGTAACGGGCTTTCTGCTCGGCCTTGGTCGCGTTGAAGTACCGGCAGTAGTCGAGCCACGCCTCCTTGAACTCCGGCATGTCGATCTGGTCGAGCAGTTCGGCGTTCAGTTCGACCAGCCCGAACATCGCCGAGAGGTGCGAGACCCCCACCACGGCCGAGCCGGCGACGGCGAACTTCCCGGTGTCCAGGTCGTACAGCGCGCTGCCCTGGACGAACCCGTTCGGCTGCGCGGCGATGGTCTCCATCGTGGACAGCACGCGCGCCCGCGCCTTCTCCCACTTCGGCCCGCGCCGCTCCCATTCGGTGAGCCACGCCGACACGAGCCCGCTCCAGTCGGTGCCGAAGCCGATGGAGAGGGCGTTGCGGTCCGGCTCGTACGGCTCGGTGCGGATCTTGCGGATCGGGTCGAGCACGAGGAACGTCTCGTCGGAGTCGACGTTGGCGTGCATGAGGTCGCCGACGCGTTCGTCGCCGGTGAGGAAGTAGTAGTAGCGCCGGTAGGTCGTGTTGGCGATGCGCTGCTGCTTGGCGCTGTCGGCGTAGTGCTGGACGCCGTGCCGGGTGCCGAGGCCGGCCCACTGCCCCAGGTGGTAGACGTCGACCTCGCCGGTGTGCCGGGTCATGGCCTCCGCGAAGCGGAAGATGTCGGCGCGCCCGGAGCGCATGTAGGCGAACCAGAGCCACAGGTCGGGCGACAGCTCGGAGTTGTCCCAGGCGTAGCCGCCGACGTCGTAGCACCACTGGTGACGGCTCGGATCGTACGTGTGCATGATGTCGCCGTAGTCCCAGAAGCCGTACCACCTACGCATCTCCACCTGGTCCTTGTAGTAGGTGAAGAGGAAGTCGAGATGGTCCTCGATCTTCGCCTTGGCGGCGGTGGAGCGGTCCGGTTCGGAGAACAGCCTGCCGAAGACACCGGCCTTGATCAGGTGCTGGGGCGGAGCGGCGAGCTGCGCCGGCTTGCGTACGGCGGCCACCTGCTTGGCCGTCGCCGCGGCGCTCGGGGTCGACTCGTGGGCCCAGAAGAGGAGTTCGCTGGTGCGGGCGATGCCGTAGGGGGTGCCGAAGCCGGGCTCGTAGTCCTCGTAGGTGATGTTGAGGCCTTCGAGCTGTTCGGGGTACGTGTCCTGGCCCATGCCGTCGTGGTAGAAGCGCAGGTCCATGGGCTGCGACTCGGGCGACCAGAGCCACAGGGTGACCTCGGCCTCGTCGGTCTGGGCGTCGCGGATGTCGAGCTGGGCGGGGAACTTCTCCCAGAAGTCCCGCAGCCCGAAGGCGAGTCCACCGCTGGCGCCGCCCACGTACCCGAAGCCGCTGGCCCGCCGGCCGCCGCCCGCGGAGATCCAGCCGTGCCCCTTCTTGGTGCGCTTGCGTACGCCGAAACCGTCGGCCGACAGCTGCGAGAGGGTGTAGTCGCCCCATTCGGGGATGTACTGGAGCCGGGTGGTCACCCGCTGGTCCCAGGTCGACGGGTCGGGCAGCTTCTGTCCCTCGAACTGGGCCGTCCGGACGGCCGCGCCCGGGTCCCGGCGCAGCCCGGTGATGCCCTTGACCGCCTCGCGCAGCAGCCCGGTCCCCTCCCCGCCGATCCGGATGTGCCGGTCGTACGCGGCATCGCGCATCGGCACCTTGAAGCGCACGCCGATACCGCGGATGAAGTCGCCGCTCGCCTTTCCTGGCTCCTGGGTGCCGTCGAAGGTGATCGTGTGCACCATGCGGAACGACTCGCCGCCCGCGTAGAAGTAGAGCCGCACCGAGAAGGGCAGCCAGCTCCTGCTGCCCTTGCGGTGCTTGCCGTCGATGCGGACCACGGCGCGGACCGGCCCGTCCTGCTCGACCTCGGTCTCCGCGATGACGCTCTCGAACCGCTCGTACTTCTCGGCGCCCTGGTCGCCGTCCTCGATCTCGGGCTGGCGCAGCAGGACGAGACGGCCGTCCCTGGCGATCTCCGTCGAGCCGCGGACGACGGACTTGACGAGGGTGGCCCCGCTCTTGCCGATCTTCGCGGTGATGACCCCGGTCGAGACGGTGATGGTGCCGCCGCCGCTGCCGACCGTGATCTTCTTCTCCGGGGCGGCGGGCGTACCCGCGTCGAGGGTGAGCTTTCCGCTGCCCGCCCCCGGGCCGACCGCGTGCGCGGTCCACTTCAGGGAGCCGTCGGGCCAGTAGCCGATCGGCCAGGACTGCACGGGCACGGCTCTGCCGTCGGCGTCGGTCAGCGCGAACGTCTGGTCCTTGTCGTACGCGCCCTTCGGCCAGGGCACGCCCACGGTCGAGCCGGGGGCCTCACCGAGCCCGCCGTCCTCCAGCCAGTCCAGGGTCACCGGGTCCGCGTCGGCGGCCTCGGTTCTCGGGGCGGCCTGCGCGGCCCGGGCGTCCTGCGCACCCAGGGCCCAGCTGAACTGGGCGGCGGCTCCGGCGACGGCGGCCGCCTTGAGGAGGGACCTGCGGGGGATGGGGGACATGGCCTTTCCTTTCCTTGCGAGGAGGTCAGGTGCATGACAGAGAGAGGTACGGCGCCGGGGCGCCGACCTTGTGCGAAGTGGTCAAGACCGTCGGGACAGCCGGTCAGCGGCGTCGGCGACCGCGTTCCTCCACGGCGAGGGCCGCCGCCGCGACGGCCCCGAGGACGGGGATCGCCAGCGGCGGCACGAACCAGCCGGAGACGGCCACGACCGCCAGTCCGCCGACGAGCAGGAAGGACCCGACGGGGTCCAGGACCGTACGGCGTCCGGCGGCGCCGAGCAGTTCCCGCCACCGGGCGCCCGGCTCCCAGACCGCCGCCGCGCGCAGCCCGGAGACGGCCAGCCCGATCAGCGCGAACAGCCCCACGGCCCCGACGAACGGACCGCCCGGAATCCCGGCGCGCACGGCCTGGACGTCCACCCACACCGCGAGCGCCGCGGCCCACCCGGCGAGCCCGGCGGCCCACCCGCCACGCACGGCCAGGCGGAAGTCCGCGACGAACTCCCGCCAGCCGCCCGCCTCATGACCCGTACGCCGACGCAGGTGCCGTGCCCCGGCGGCGAACGCGGCCGGGTAGGTGACGACGGGGAGCGAGGCCACCGCGATCCACACCCCGGTGAGCAGACACTCGGCGAAGAGCGCGAACCGCTCGGCGAAGGCGGATTCACGCCGCGTGACAGCGGCCGTACGGGCCTTCGTGCGTGTCTGGGTCATGACCTGTTCAGCCCTTCAGACCGGAGGTCGCCATACCGTCGATGAGGTAGCGCTGGAAGGCGAGGAAGAACGCCAGCACGGGCAGCAGCGCCACCAGCGACATGGCGATCATGCCGCCGTAGTTGGCGACGCCCTCCTGGTCGCGGAACATCATCATGCCGAGAGAGACGGTGTACTTGGCGGGCTCGTTGAGGTAGATCAGCGGGCCCATGAAGTCGTTCCAGGCGTTGATGAAGGTGAAGATCGCACTGGTGATGAGGGCCGGGCGGCACAGCGGCAGCACGATCGACCAGTAGATCCGCAGATGCCCGCAGCCGTCGAGCCGTGCCGCCTCGTCCAGTTCCCTGGGCAGGTTCCGCATGAACTGCACCATGAGGAAGACGAAGAACGCCTCGGTGGCGAGGAACTTGCCGATCAGCAGCGGCACGTACGTGTTGATCAGTTCCATCTTCTGGAACATCACGTACTGCGGGATCAGCAGCACGTGGTACGGCAGCAGCAAGGTGCCGATCATCAGCGAGAACATCAGGTTGCGCCCGGCGAACCGGATACGGGCGAACGCGTACGCCGTCAGCGAGCAGGAGACCAGGATGCCGACGACGGAGCCGAGCGCGTAGAAGAGCGAGTTCTGGAAGAACGTGGCGATCGAGATGTCCGCGATGCCGTCGGCCAGCCCCTTGAAGTTCTGCAGGATCGGGCTGGTCGGGAAGAGCTGCAGACTGCCGATGATCTCCCGGCTGGGCTTGAACGAGGCGCCGATGACCCAGACGACGGGGTAGAGGACGACCGCGAGGACGAGCAGGGCGCTGAGGTGCCAGACGAGCGACCCGCCGGTCTTCCGCCCGAGCGCCAGGGGCTTGCGCGGCGGGGCGGTCTTCGTACCGGTGCCGGTACGCGTGGACACGCCGGTGGTCGTGGTGGTGGTGCTCATCGGGAGGCCTCCTCGTAGTGCACCCATCGCTTCTGGGACCAGAAGAGGACGACCGTCACCAGGGCCACGGCGAGCAGCAGCATCCAGGCCATCGCCGAGGCGAAGCCCATCTGGGCCTCCTTGAAGCCCTTCTGGTACAGGTAGCAGGTGTAGACGAGCGTGGAGTCGGCCGGTCCGCAGGAGGCGTTGGAGACCACGTACGCGGAACCGAAGATCTGGAACGAGTGGATGGTCTCCAGCAGCACGTTGAAGAACAGCACCGGGGAAATCATCGGCAGGGTGATGCTCCAGAACCGTTTGAACGGTCCCGCGCCGTCGACCTCGGCCGCCTCGTACAGCTCCTTGGGCACCTGCTTCAGACCGGCGAGGAAGATGACCATGGGGGCGCCGAACTGCCAGACGGTGAGCGCCACCAGGCTGTAGAGCACCCAGTCCGGGTTCCCGACCCAGCCGCCCACGTCGAATCCGAAGAACGACTGCGTACGGTCCACCGCGGCGTCGTCGGAGAACAGCGCGCGCCATACGAAGCCGATGGACACGCTCGCGCCGATCAGCGAGGGGGCGTAGAACGCGGCCCGGTAGAAGGCCTGTCCGCGCCGGCTCTGGGCGAGCAGCAGGGCGACCCCGAGCGCGAGGAGCAGTTTCAGCGGGGTGCCGATGATGACGTACTTCGCCGTCACCTCGACCGACTTCTGCCACCGGGGGTCGTCGAACATCCTGGTGAAGTTGTCGAAGCCGATCCACTTCGGGGAGTCGAAGAGGTTGTAGTCGGTGAACGCGAAATACAGCGATGCGGCCATGGGCCCCGCGGTCAGCAGCAGAAAGCCGGCGATCCAGGGGGACATGAAGAGGTAGCCGGCCAGGTTCTCCCGGCGGCCCCGCCGCTTCACGGCGACGGGGCGGCCGGGACGCTTCGCCGGGGCATCCGGCGGAGAGTCCTTGATGAGCGTCGTCACTGCTGTTCCCATCAGGTGGCGAGGGCGGTCTTCGCCTCGGAGAAGAACTGCTTGACCGCGTCGGAGACCTTGGTCTTGCCCGTCGACATGTCACTGGCGACCCGCAGGAAAGCGGCCTCCACGGTGTCGGCGCCCGCCGGGTGCGGTGTGATCGTGCCGAGCAGTCCGGCCTCGGCGACGTCCGCCTCGTACTTCGCGATCGCCTGGTTGGGGGCGTCGGCCGGCTTGTACGCGTCGAACTGCTCGGTGGTGGACAGGAGGCCCCGGTCGTAGCCCATGATCTTGCCGACCTCGGGGTCGTGCACCATGAAGGAGATGAACTGGGCGACCTCCTTCGGATGCTTGGTCCGCGCGAAACCGCTCAGCATCAGCGAGCCGAGGTACTGGCCGGTCTCCTTGCCGTCGGTCGTGGGGATCGGCGCCAGGCCGTAGCTGCTGTCGCCCTCCGTTGCGTAGCGCACGGTGAAGTTGTCCCAGGTGAACTCGGACGCCCCGTCCCCGGAGGCCAGCGCCGACTTGGGCTTGAGCTGCTCGACCTTCTTCGGGTCGGTGACGATGCCGGCCTTGACGCGGTTGTAGCCGTCCTGCCACCACTCCGTCAGATCGGTCTCCTCGAAACCGAGTCCGTCCTCGGTGAAGAACGCCTTGCCGTTCTGGCGCAGATAGAGGTCGTAGAGGTACATGATCCCGAAGTAGCCGGTGTCGCCCGCGACCTTCTGGGTGTCATGGATCTTCTTGAGCGCGGCGAAGTACTCGTCCCAGGTCCAGCCCTGTTCGGCCTTCACACCGGCGGCCTTGAAGACTTTCTCGTCGATGACGAGTGACATGGTGTTCGAGCCGACGGGTACGCCGAGGAGTTTTCCGTCGACCTCGCCGACCTTCTCCACTCCGGCGCGGAAGTTCTTGAGGTCCAGATTTCCCGCGTCCACTTGCGACTTGAGGTCGAGCAGAACACTTCTCTTGTCGTACTTCCGCAGGAATGCGACCGCGTTCTGGAATACGTCCGGTGGATTTCCGCCCGCGGCCTGGGTCTGGAACTTCTCCCAAAAGGCCACGTAATCCTGGAAGTCCGTCTTCACCTTGATCTTCGGGTACTTCTTCTCGAAGAGCTTGATGGACTGGTTGATGCGCTTGGCCCGCTCCTCCGCACCCCACCAGGCGAAGCGGATCTCGACCGTGCCGTCGCCCGATCCACCGCTGTCACCGCCACAGCCCGTGGTCGCGGCCAGCCCCGCCGTCGCGAGCGACGCCCCGGCCGCCTTGAGGACCGTCCGCCTCTCGACACTCCCGTTTATCCCCACAGTCGGGCCTCCTTGCGACGTCGCTGTCCGCTGCCATGAATCGTTTCAAGTAAGCGCTTGCTGGCACAAGGTACGGAGGCCCTTCGCGGGCGTCAATGATTCGGACAGGAATTGATGTGAAGGGACTCGCGCGGGCGTGAGCGTGAACTGGGGCGAATTGACTACGGAGTTGGGCGACTCCGCAGGTAGGGCGGGGTGGGTCGGGTGGTCGAACGGGAATGTCGGGGGGTGGGGGTTTGGGGAGGGGGGCTGAAAGGGGTGGGGTGCGTGGGGGTGCGCCGCCCCGGGAGGTCACCGCCAGAGGGCGCGGGGGCCAGGGGGTGCGCGGCCAGGGGCGCCCCTGCGGGGCGGTACGCCTGGGAGTGGGCTCGCCTCTGAGGCGGCTTCCTCGGGGAGGGGTCCGCCGAGGGTTTCCGCGGGGCCGGAGTACGCGAGGGGTGTCGCCCGCGAGGGCCTGGGGCGGGTGGTGCGCGGGGTCGCCCGTCGCTTCGGCGGTGTGACTTTGAGAGGTGAAGCGGCTGGTCGGAGGGCGTGTGCCCCCTGGGGCGGCCTCGGGCTAGCTCCTCGCGCCCGTTCAGGGACAGGGGCTCGACTGGGACCGGGGCGGGGCAGTGCAGCCGGTCCCACGGGCCTTCTTGGCGGCAGCGGGCGAGTCTCGCGTCTCTCGGGGCGGGAGTCGCTTTGGGTCGCGATCCGTGACCTGCGTTTGTGGCCACTGGACGCACGTCACCGCTGGGGCGCGAGGTGCGGCTGCGGCTGCGGCTGCGGCTGCGGCTGCGGCTGCGGCTGCGGCTGCGGCTGCGGCTGAACTTCCGGTGGCCGGCCGGGGGGCGTGTTGCCCGGAACGGCGATAGGCGGCTTGGGTCCACGCAAATCAGTGGACCCAAGCCGCCTATCGGCAGTGTGGGCGATACTGGGATCGAACCAGTGACCTCTTCGGTGTGAACGAAGCGCTCTCCCGCTGAGCTAATCGCCCGGGCGCAGGAAGAAGATTACCCCATGTCAGGGCGTGCGCCCGACCGGCCCGTGAGCGCGTGAACCGCCGCTACTCCTTGATGTTCCACGGCATCTCGATGCCGAACTTCCACACGTACACCCCGACCAGTACCGCGATGATCACCAGCCCGATGGTCGTCAGGATGATGTTGCGGCGCCGGACCTTCGGGTCGAGAGCCTTCTGTGTGGCCTCGGTGACTTTGCGTTTCGTCCAGCGGAGCACCAGCTGCGCCCAGACGAACTCGGTCGCCCAGATCGCCATACCGCCGAAGATCACCAGCCAGCCCGGACCGGGCAGCGGCAGCATGATCACGCCGGCCACGACGACCGCGAGACCTACTACGAACACACCCACCTGCCAGCTCAGGTGCAGCATGCGGCGTGCCTTGATGAATTGCGGCGCACGGGATCCGAGCGCCGGCTCGCTCTTGGTTTCGTCGGCCGCCATGGCGACCTCCCCCGTTCGGTCACTCCCCGTATTCATACGGCCAAACCCTACCGGACGGAAACCGGTCACCGGAATGGGCGTAGTACGCGAACGAGGACTCGGCCGGATGAGGTACCTAAAGACACGCAAAACACTCAGAGGGGTTTACAACGGCACCGTAGGTGGCATGTCGATTTCGCCGACGTGCGAATCCCCGAGCGCACACTGAGCGAAAGGCCCTGGCGCTTATGAACACCACGGTCAGCTGCGAGCTGCACCTGCGCCTCGTTGTGTCGAGCGAGTCCTCTCTGCCTGTCCCCGCAGGCCTGCGGTACGACACGGCCGATCCCTACGCCGTGCACGCCACCTTCCACACCGGAGCGGAGGAGACTGTCGAGTGGGTGTTCGCCCGCGACCTTCTCGCCGAGGGCCTGCACCGGCCCACCGGTACCGGCGACGTCCGAGTCTGGCCGTCCCGCAGTCATGGTCAGGGCGTCGTGTGCATCGCCCTGAGCTCTCCGGAGGGCGAAGCTCTGCTGGAGGCCCCGGCGCGGGCCCTGGAGTCGTTCCTGAAGCGAACCGACGCCGCCGTGCCTCCCGGCACGGAACACCGGCACTTCGATCTCGATACGGAGCTCTCACACATCCTGGCCGAAAGCTAGGACAAGGCTTCGTACCAAGCCGCCCGGCGCCGTCCACTCGGGGAGACGGCTCGGGCTCAGACAACTGCATATGGATCACATGGGCGCCGTCTCCGCGTTAGGCCGCGGGGGTGGCGCCTGTGTTGTGTGCTTGGGCCTTGTTACGGCTGCGTGGGGGTGGGGGTGACCGCCGTACGATTCCTGACCGCCGCCCTGGGCTGAGCGCGCCGTTCCCCGCGCCCCCCGTGGGCGGGGGTGACCGTCGTACGTTCCCTGACCCCCGTCCCTGGCCGAGTGCGCCGTTCCTCGCGCCCCCCCGTGGGCGGGGGTGACCGTCGTACGTTCCCTGGCCCCCGTCCCTGGCTGAGCGCGCCGTTCCCCGCGCCCCTGGGTGCGTGGGGGTGCACGTCGCATGGCCCCTGCACGCCGTCCCCGGCCGAGTGCGCCGTTCCTCGCGCCCCCAGGTAGGTGGGGGTGACCGTCGTACGTTGTCTGGCCGCCGTCCCTGGCCGAATGCGCCGTTCCCCGCGTCCCTGTGTGGGTGGGGGTGTGGGGCGTGTGGATCGTGGCGTCCGCCCTGGGGGTGCTGTCGGGACACCGTCGCTCCCGGCGGGAGCCGCTAGCATCGGCCAGCATCGGCGGGCGGTTGCCCGACCTTCAGGCCAGGGAGCGAAACGTGCTGATCACCCACGACACCCGGTGCGCCCTCGACACCGTGGTCGATCTGGTGAACACCGCACCGGAGGACGACACCCCGGACGGACTCGCGAACCTCGCGGCGCTGCTCGACTTCGTGCGAAAACACGCCATGAGCGATGTCGGGACCCTGTCCGAGCTCGATCTGTCGGCGGTGCGCCGGATTCGGGGGCGCTTCGCCGCGGTCTTCGCCGCCCCGGACGCCCGGACCGCCGCCTCGCTCATCAACGAACTGGTCGCCGCCGCCGGAACCACTCCGCGTCTCACGAACCATGACGGCTACGACTGGCACGTGCACTACTTCGCGCCCGGCGCGTCCGTCGCCGACCATCTCGCCGCGGACTGCGGCATGGCGCTGGCGTTCTTCGTGGTGGCCGGAGAGGAGGAGCGGCTGCGCCGCTGTGAGGCACCGGACTGCCGACGCGCCTTCGTCGACCTCTCCCGCAACCGCTCCCGCCGCTACTGCGACAGCCGCACCTGCGGAAACCGCCTGCATGTGGCCGCGTACCGGGCACGGCGCAAAGAAGCGGCAGGCTGACGGAGTCCTCAGCGGGTGACGCCGGGGACTCCGCATACGGCTCAGAGCAGCAGCAGATCGTGCAGCGAAGCCATGAGCAGCAAACAGCCGATCACCGCAAGGAAGATCATCAGCGGTGGCTGAGAAAGCGCGAAGAGACAACCCCGCCGTTCCTCGGGAGGAACAACGGTGTCGCTCTGGGTTGTGTCCAGCATCTCGCCGCGATGATGACGCAGCCGAGACGCCCTACGCGATCAACACGCCCGGATTATGGGGGAGTTAGCCGAAATCCGTGACACGGTGTTCCACGATCTGGGATACGCGGGTGCGAGCGGGCCGTCATGGAGGGCGGTCGGGTGTTCGTCCGACTCCCTGTGGCGAATCAGGAGATCCTCGCGTGCCGCCGCGTTCTTCATATCCCGTGCTTCTTCAGGATGGCTTCGATGTCGCTGAAGTCCTCCCCCGCCGGGGCCTTGCGCGGCTTGCTCTCGGGACGGGCCGCGGGGCGGGCCGCCGCCGGGCCCAGCGAGGGGGCCGAGGCCGCCGGAGCCACCGCCTCGCGCTGCGCGGCCCTGGCCGCCCTGCGCTCCTTGCGGGTCCCGCCCGTACGCCGCTCCACGGCGCGCGTGGTCATGAACAGCAGCCAGGCCGCCCCGAGCACGCCGACACCGGCCCAGGCGGTCGGACTGAACGCCGTGTCGGCCGCCCATTCGACGACCCCGGTCATCACGAGACCGAGCGGGACCAGCGAGTACGCGGCAAGGCGGGCCGCGGTGAGGAAACGCTTGCGGTACGCGGTGACCGCGGCGATGCCCAGGCCTGCCGCGGCGACGGCGGAACAGACGGTCTCGGCAATCATCCGGTCCTCCAGGCGGGGCGGGTGGGTCGGTCGGTCGGGGGCACTTCGTCCCTTCCATCCTGCACCGCCGCACGCCCGGTATGCCATGGTCCGGGGAGACCTCAGGGACATCTCCGGGTCGGGTCCTCCTGAGGTGCCGGTCCAGGTGGCCGGTCCAGGTGGCCGGTCCATGGCGAGGCATCGCCGGGGAGAATCGCGGTCGGCGCCCACCGGCTGCAGGGCGGACCGGGCGGACCCGGGGCCGCCCGGAGGTCCCGGTTGGGGCACGTGGGCCCCGGCTGGGAGACTGACCCCATGAGCGACTCCTCCCCCGCCCGCCCCGCCGTCCCCGTACTGGACATCTGGTGCGAACTGCAGTGCCCGGACTGCCGTAGTGCCCTCGACGACCTGCGCGCGCTGCGTGCCCGCTACGGCGACCGGCTGGAGCTGCGGCTGCGGCACTTCCCGCTGGAGAAGCACAAGCACGCGTTCGCGGCGGCCCAGGCCGCCGAGGAGGCCGCGGAACAGGGCAAGGCCTGGCCGTACGTCGAGGCGGTGCTGGAGCGGGTGTCGGAGCTGGACCGCGACGGGGAGGCGGTCCTCCTCGATGTGGCCCGCGGGCTCGGCCTGGACGTCGAGGAGTTCGACACGGCCCTGATCGACGGCCGGCACATCCTGATCGTGGACGCCGACCAGGCCGAGGGCAAGGCGATCGGCGTGACCGGCACGCCGACGTACGTCATCGACGGCGAGCGCCTCGACGGCGGCAAGAGCCAGGACGGGCTGCGCGAGCGCGTCGAGGAGATCGTGGACCGGCTGCTGGCCGGGCAGGAGTCCTGACGCCCGCCCTCTCCGGGGGCTTCCGCGGCTACAGCAGGTCTTTGTAGAAGTGGTACGTGGTCGTCCCGTAGCCGAGCGACTCGTAGAGCCGCTCGGCCGGGGTGTTGCCCGCGAAGACGTTCAGGCGGACACCTGCGTGTCCGGCGGCGCCTGCCCGTACCTCGGCCAGCAGCATCAGCGAGCGGCCGTGCCCCCGGCCCCGGTGTTCCTCGTCGGCATCGACGCGGTAGACGAACGCCCAGCCGTCACGCGCCGCCGTCCACAGCACACCCACCGGAGTTCCGTCGTGCTCCAGGACGTCGAGGTCCGAGCCCGCGCTGCCGGCCCCGTCCGGCAGCAGAGTGGCGTAGTCCTGATCGGCCTTGGTGCGGGCCTCGGCCTCGGGCATCCCCCCGGTGATCCACTCCTGGGTGTAGGCCTCCTTGGCCCGTACCACCCAGGAGTCGAACTCGGTCTCCGTCATGGGGCGGCCCCGGCTGCCGGCCGGGAGTTCGGGCGCGGTCGCGCCGAGCCGCTTCTCCATCGCGCGGTTGCGGACCACGTAACCGAGGGCCGTCGCGAGTCGCAGGGCCCGCGCCGCGTCGGCGGGTACCGACACCTCGATGCGCCGGCAGCCCCAGCCGCGCGCCACCTCCTCCGCGGCGAGCGCCGCCACCGTGCCCCGGCCGCGCCCCCGGTCCGGCTCCTCGATGCCCAGTTCAAGGATCCGGGCGACGGGCGGTCCGGAACCGGGGTCGGTGGCGAGATGTATCGCGCCCACGGGACGGCTGTTCACACACACCGTGTAGTGACGGGAGAGCGCCCCGTCGGCGTCGCGCTGAAGCGGCTCGGTCGGCCGCAGGGTGGTGGTCATCAGGGGTGTTGTACCCGTCCGGACGCCCTCACGCCATCGAGTTCGGCCGACGGTTCCGACGGGCGACCGCACGACGACCGGCGCGGAGATCCGGACAGCGATCGGTCCGGGGATCAGGTCAGCGATCGCCGCACGGTGACGGTGCGGCTCAGGGGTCGAGGTCGTCGGCCGCCCGCTCGGTGAAGATCCGCATGGCCTTCGCGGTCACCGGACCCGGCGCGCCCGGCAGTTCGCGGTCGTCGACCCGGTGCACGGCCTGTACGTCGCGCAGGGTCGAGGTCAGGAAGACCTCCTCGGCCCGCTCCAGGACGCCCAGCGGGAGGTCGGTCTCCTTGGCTCCGGTCCACTCGACGGTGAGGGCGCGCGTGATGCCCGCGAGGCACCCGGAGGCGACGGGAGGGGTGTGGATCTCGCCGTCGAGGACGACGAAGACGTTGGACCCCGTGCCCTCGCAGAGCTGCCCGACCGTGTTCGCGAACAGCGCCTCGGACCCGCCGTGCTCACGCGCGCGGGCGAGGGCGACGACGTTCTCGGCGTACGACGTCGTCTTGAGGCCCGTCAGCGCGCCGCGCTCGTTGCGGGTCCAGGGGACGGTGATCACGGCGGTGGAGTCGGGGCGGCGGCCGGACTCCGCCAGCGCCACGACCAGGGTCGGCCCCTGCTCCCCGCGGTCCGAGCCGAGCGGCCCGTGCCCGCCGGTGTACGTGATCCGCAGGCGGCCGAGCGGCATGGGATTGGCGTCCAGGACGGCCGCGCACGCCCTGAGCAGCTCGTCGCGGTCGGGCTCGGGCAGTCCGAGGCCGCTCGCCGAGCGTGCCAGGCGGTCGAGGTGCCTGGTGAGCGCGAAGGTGCGCCCGTCGGTCGCCTTCACCGTCTCGAAGATGCCGTCGCCCACGGTCAGCCCGTGGTCGAACACGGAGACGCGGGCCGACTCGCTGTCCTGCAGCCCGCCGTCGAGCCAGATCTTCACTGAACCTCACCTCACGAGAACGACGAGAACGTTCCGGGTCACCGGCCTGACGTGCTTCCCCGGCCGGAGACTCCGGGGGCCCGCGCGGAGGTGAGCCCACCCGCCTCACCCGCGTCGTACGCCCCTGGGTACTCCCCCGACGCTACAGCGAGCAGCCGGGCGGCCTTCAGCTCGGTCTCCTCCCACTCGCGCCGGGGATCCGAGCCCCACGTGATGCCCGCGCCGGAACCGAAGCGCAGCACGCCCGCGGCCCGGTCGATCCAGAAGGTGCGGATCCCGACGGCCAGTTCCGCGGTGCCGCGGTCGGCGTCGACCCAGCCGATGCCGCCGCAGTACGGCCCGCGGGGGGCCGTCTCCAGTTCTTCGATGATCCGCAGGGCGCTGGACTTGGGGGCGCCGGTGACGGATCCGGGCGGGAAGGCCGCGCCCAGCAGCTCCGGCCAGCCCACGTCCTCGCGCAGTTCGCCGCGGACGGTGGAGACGAGGTGGACGAGGCCCGGGTGCTTCTCGACGACGCACAGGTCGGGCACGGTCACACTGCCCGTGGCGCACACCCGGCCCAGGTCGTTGCGGACCAGGTCCACGATCATCACGTTCTCGGCGTGGTCCTTTTCGAGGAGGTCCGCCTCGGTGCGGCCGGTGCCCTTGATCGGACCCGACTCGACGACACGGCCGGTGCGCCGAAGGAAGAGTTCGGGGGACGCGGTGGCGATCTCGACCCCGTGGCCGGGCAGGCGAATCGTTCCGGCGTACGGGGCCGGGTTGCCGCGTGCCAGCAGGGCGGTCAGCGCGTCGACGTCGGCGTCCGGGGCGATGGGCGCGGACAGGACCCGGCAGAGATTCGCCTGGTACACCTCGCCGGTCGCGATGAGCTCCCGTATGCGGCGTACACCCGCCGTGTACGCGGCGCGGTCGAGCGACGACGTCCAGTCGCCGGCGGCGGGGCCCGTCCATTTCCCCGGCACCGGCGCGGGTACGGCCTCGCGCCGTACGTCCGCGAAACGGGCACAGACGACACGGCCCTCGAAGTCGGCGCTCACGGCCCAGAAGCCACTGGAGTCGAGGGCCGCGGGGTCGTCCGTGACATCGACGAGGCCGGTCGCGACGAGGCCGCCGAAGCGGGCGAGAGCTGGGAGGTCGTGCACAACCGTGAGTCTATGGTGGGTGACCTGCGGGTGCCTCGGCCGTGTCCTGGAGCGGGCGTAACGCAGCACGCTGCGCAAACGCGTTTTTGTGCTGGCCCCGGTATCCGCTAGAGTTCAACACGTCGCCGGGACGCGAGAGCCGACCGGAAACGACAAGCGGACGTAGCTCAGTTGGTAGAGCGCAACCTTGCCAAGGTTGAGGTCGCCAGTTCGAACCTGGTCGTCCGCTCGCAGGAAGTGGGGGATCTTCCCGACCCCCCGCACTCCTGGTGGAGTGGCCGAGAGGCGAGGCAACGGCCTGCAAAGCCGTCTACACGGGTTCAAATCCCGTCTCCACCTCCAAGGACGATTAGCTCAGCGGGAGAGCGCTTCCCTGACACGGAAGAGGTCACTGGTTCAATCCCAGTATCGTCCACTGATCCGGTTCGCCGGGTCCCCGCGCGATTAGCTCAGCGGGAGAGCGCTTCCCTGACACGGAAGAGGTCACTGGTTCAATCCCAGTATCGCGCACGCAGTACCGGCAGTACGAAGGACGAGCAGTACGCAGTAGAAGAGCGGTACGCATCACCAGCAGGTCCCACCCGCGCGATTAGCTCAGCGGGAGAGCGCTTCCCTGACACGGAAGAGGTCACTGGTTCAATCCCAGTATCGCGCACCAGCCGAAGCCCCCGGCCGTCTCGTACGGTCGGGGGCTTCGTCGTGTTCCGGGTCGGACCGGATCAGGAGGAGAAGAGCATGTGACCGAAGCTCTTCTGACGCTTGTGGCCGTAGTGGCCACCGTGCCCGCCATGACCGCCGTGCTGCGGCGCACCCCAGGCGGGTGCGGGGGCGGACGGATAGGCCTGCGGGGCGCCCTGGGGCGGCGGGCCGGGCTGCGACCACTGGCCCTCCATACGGGTCAGCGACTCCAGCTCGCCGTAGTCGAGAAAGATCCCGCGGCAGCCGCTGCACTGCTCGATCTGGACACCGTTGCGGTTGTACGTGTGCATCGGCGCATGGCACTTCGGACACTGCATGCTCGGCTCAACTCCTCGCCTGTCGGTACTGCTTCCGCCAGGACAGACTCTGTCCGGCTGCGGTCGGTTGCACCCTACGTCGCGTAGTCTCCCGCCAACTCCGGTGGGTGCGCTGCCATTCGGTCACATGCGTCGATCACGGACGTCTCGACCTCGTCCAACGGGCGCCCGGCCGCGACCGACTTGGCGATCGCCTGCGCCGCGGTCTGCACACTCAGGGCGCGGGCCGGGACATCGAGGGCCGGCCAGGGATCACTGTCCGCCGGGACGGCCGTACCCCCGGCCCTCCGGTACGCGGTGAGGAAACGCGTCCACTCGTCGGGCGCCAGGAGCCCGCAGGCGAACCAGGCCGCGGGACGGGCCAGGTCCCAGGCGGGATCGCCGAGGCCGAGGTCGTCGATGTCGATGAGCAGCCAGTCGCCGCTCCCCGACCGCACCAGCTGGCCCAGGTGGAGATCACCGTGACAGAGCGTGCCCAGGTCCGGCATCGGGGCCTCGCCCCGCGCCCAGGCGGGCAGGACGGCCCAGGCACGCAGCACGGGGGCCGCCGCCGGGTGCGGTCCCGCCGCCAGGAGGCGGGCGACCGCCCGGGCCGCCTTCGCCGGGCCGCGCATGGGAGGCAGACCGGACGGAAGGACGGCGTACGGAGTCCGGTGCAGCCGGGCGAGCAGGGCCGCGGCCTCCTCCCAGGGAGCGGCGTCCGGGTCGTCGCGGTCCACGGGAGTGCCGTAGGACCAGAAGGTGACCGGCCTGCCGTCCAGTTCGGCCGTGCCCGGTCTCTGCGGCGGCAGGAGGACGCCGTCGAGCGCGGGGTGCGCGGCCACGGCCAGCCTCGCCGCGAGCTCCGTGGGGTCGGTGCCGGCGGCGTGTGCCTTCGCCACCGTGGCTCCGTGCCGGACCACGGTGCCGTCGGGCCGGTCGGCCAGCACGGAGGTGTCCGTACCGCAGACGCAGGTCTCCGCCGCCGGATGGGCGGCGGCCCGCACCTTCGCGCTGAGCGCGGGCAGCACATCTGCGGTCACTCGGGTCCTCCTCAGGTCGTACGCCCCGGCCCCGTCCGGCCTTGTCCTTTTTCAACCAGCCTTGTCCGGTTCCGTCCCCGGTCCGGTCGCGCGTGGGCGGGTCCACAGCGTCTCAGGAGCGTACGCAGAAGGTCCCAGAAGCCTGGGCGGGCAAAGCAATGCGGGCGCAGCTCCCCAGCTGCGCCCGCATCTTTTGCCGTCCGCCGCACCCCCGTCCCCACGGGGTTTCATGGCCGGATGTCCCCGCCCGGACCGCTCTTCCGGGCCTGGGGCGCCGCTCAGCGCCCCAGCATCACGCCCACGGACGACGCCTGTGTGACCACTGCCTCCCAGCCGCCGAAGACGACTACGAGCAGGGTGGCCAGAGGAAGAACCATGGCCGTCGCCACCAGGGGGTGGCGCCGACCGGACCGGCTGGGCCCGAACGCGGCGGTGTACGCCCTGCGTCCCTGTGTACGGATCATCGCCCGCGATGCCGTGTCAGCCATGGTCCCTCTCCTGACCGTTCTGTTGAAAAGCTTCTCGTGTCCGACCTCTGACGACGCCGGACCTCTGATATCTGGCAGCGGCGGGTGTCTGACCTCGGGGGACGAGTGCTGCCACCCGCCGCTTGACAACAAATCTAGGCGGGAGGGGCGTGTGGGTCGTCATGCCCTCGTACCTATTACCGGGCCTCCCGGAGGATGAGCGGTGACCTGCGGAGTACTCCCCTGGGTGGAGAAGGCCTTCTAGGTCTCGGGGGTTTCCCTGAGGGGGCGTCCGGTCTGTTCCGAGCTGTCCTCCCTCGGGACCGGTTGTTCGACGAGTGCGAGCACCCGGGTGGACATGAAGCGGGCCGTACGCACGACTGATCCACTCCTGGTGACTTCGCTCACTTCGACCACCCCTCTGCGGACCGCCGTCTCCACCCGACGGCCCGCCCGGCTGGCCACCACCTCGTACGTACGGGTCGTGTCCCCCGCGTCGACCACTATCTCCACGCGATCACCCTTCACGGGCCCAATCCCCCTTCTGCGAGCGATGGTTGGGATTCCGCGCAGCTCAACGCCGCCGCAGTCCCCCGTCCCCTGACCACCTCTCAAGTTTCCCACCCGGCACTGACAATCGGTCGGGCCGCGAGGGCGCGGCCTCTGCGCGCACCCGGCCGCGGAAACGTAAGCTGTGGCTCGTCAAACGGACCGGGCAGCGGGGATGGACATGGCGATGATGCGCCTGAGGCGCGAGGACCCGCGTGTCGTCGGCTCGTTCAGGCTTCACCGACGGCTCGGCGCGGGCGGGATGGGCGTTGTCTACCTGGGCTCCGACCGGCGCGGCCAGCGGGTCGCGCTGAAGGTGATCCGGCCCGACCTCGCGGAGGACCAGGAGTTCAGGTCGCGATTCGCCCGCGAGGTGTCGGCGGCACGGCGGATCAGGGGCGGGTGCACCGCGCGGCTCGTCGCCGCGGATCTGGAGGCCGAGCGGCCCTGGTTCGCGACCCAGTACGTTCCCGGGCCCTCGCTGCACGACAAGGTCACCGAGGACGGGCCGCTCTTCGCGTCCGAGGTCGCGGCCGTCGGCGCCGCCCTCTCCGAAGGGCTCGTCGCCGTGCACGAGGCCGGTGTCGTTCACCGGGACCTCAAGCCGTCGAACATCCTGCTGTCCCCGAAGGGGCCGCGCATCATCGACTTCGGTATCGCCTGGGCGACCGGGGCGAGCACGCTCACGCACGTGGGTACGGCCGTGGGGTCGCCCGGGTTCCTCGCGCCGGAGCAGGTGCGGGGTGCGGCGGTCACGCCGGCCACGGATGTGTTCGCGCTCGGCGCGACGCTGGCGTACGCCGCGACGCAGGACTCGCCCTTTGGGCACGGCAGTTCCGAAGTGATGCTCTACCGGGTGGTGCACGAGGAGCCGCACCTGCACGGTGTGCCCGACGCGCTGGCCCCTCTCGTACGCGCCTGCCTGGCGAAGGATCCCGAGGAGCGGCCCAGCACGCTGCAGTTGTCGTTGCGGCTCAAGGAGATCGCGGCGCGGGAGGCGCAGGGTATGGGCGAGGCCCGGCCGCCCGCTCCCCGTGCGGCGGAGGCCGACCGGCCCACCGGGCGGCTCGCCGACGATTACGACGACTATCCGGAGCAGCGGACGCAGCGGCGGACGCAGGGGTCTTCCGGGCCTCGGGGGAACGGGTCGTCCTCGCGGTCGGGGGCGCGTCCGCCGGCTCCCTCGCGGGGTGGCTCGAATCGGTCCGGCTCCGGATCTGGCTCCGGGTCCGGGTCCGGGTCCGGGTCCGGGTCCGGGTCCGGCAGCAGGGCCGGGCAGTCCGGCAGTCGTGCCGGGCAGTCCGGCAGTCGTGCCGGGCAGTCCGGCAGTCGTGCCGGGCAGTCCGGGAGTCGGAGTGGGGCGCCGCGGAGCGGGACCGGGCGGTCTGGGCCTCGGACCGGGCCGCGGACCGGACCTCGGACCACCGGGACCGGGCGGCGGCCTGCCAATCCGCGGCTGTTGCGGCAGCGGCTGTTCGTGTTCGTGGTGGTGACGTTGCTCGTGGCGCTGGCGATTGCTGCGGCGCAGGGGTGTCAGGGGCCTGCTCGGGGGCTTGATCGTGGGGGGTCCCCTGGCGGGGGCGTGTCGCAGGAGCAGTCGTATCGGCAGGGCGGGCTTCAGCAGGGCGGGTAGGGCGGGTAGGGGTGTTCGTCGGGTGCGGGTGCGGGTGCGTTGTGGTTGGGCGCGCGGCTCCCTGCGGCCCCCTGCGGGGCGCGACGGGGTTGCTCGTCGTCTGCGGGTGCGACGTTGCTGAGCGCGCCGTTCCCCGCGCCCCTTACGGGGCACACCGGCGTCAGTCGTCGACTGAACGTGCGTCGTGGTTGGGCGCGCCGTTCCCCGCGGCTCCCTGCGGGGCTCGACGGTGTTGCTCGTCGGCTGCGGGTGCGACGTTGCTGAGCGCGCCGTTCCCCGCGCCCCTTACGGGGCACACCGGCGTTAGTCGTCGACTGAACGTGCGTCGTGGCTGGGCGCGCCGTTCCCCGCGCCCCTTACGGGGCACACCGGCGTTAGTCGTCGACTGAACGTGCGTCGTGGTTGGGCGCGGCGTTCCTCGCGCCCCTTGCGGGGCGCCCCCGTCGTCGCGTGCGCCGGCCGGCGGGGCGTGCGGGCTCAGCGGGTTGGTCTGCCTGTTGCCACCGCGTAGAACGCGACCGCTGCTGCCGCTCCTACGTTCAGGGAGTCGACTCCGTGGGCCATGGGGATGCGGACCCATTCGTCCGCTGCCACCAGGGCCTGGGTGGACAGGCCGTCGCCCTCCGCGCCGAGCATCAGGGCGACGCGGTCCATGCGGTGCGGGGCCACCTCGTCGAGGGTCTTGGCCTTTTCGTCCGGGGTGAGTGCGAGGAGGCCGAAGCCCGCCTCGCGGACCGAGTCGAGACCCTTGGGCCAGGAGTCCAGGCGTGCGTACGGCACGGCGAAGACCGCGCCCATGGAGACCTTCACCGAGCGTCGGTACAGCGGGTCCGCGCAGTCCGGTGAGAGCAGGACCGCGTCCATGCCGAGGGCGGCGGCCGAGCGGAAGATCGCGCCGATGTTGGTGTGGTCGTTGACCGACTCCATGACGACGACCCGGCGGGCCGTGCGGAGCAGGTCGTCGGGGGTGGGCAGCGGTTTGCGCTGCATGGAGGCGAGCGCGCCGCGGTGCACGTGGTAGCCGGTGACCTGTTCGGCGAGGTCGGGGCTGACCGCGTACACCGGGGCCGGGAGTTCGTCGATGACGTCGCGCATGACGTCGACCCACTTGGCGGACAGCAGCATCGAGCGCATCTCGTAGCCGGCGTCCTTGGCCCGTCTGATGACCTTCTCGCCCTCGGCGATGAACAGGCCCTCGGCCGGTTCGCGCTTGCGGCGCAGCTCCACGTCGGTCAGGCCTGTGTAGTCACGCAGGCGCGGGTCGGCTGGGTCCTCAACGGTGATGAGATCGGCCACAGGGTGATACTGCCTTGTCCTGAGTGCGGTGCCAACGGCTTGGAACGGGTTGCGTTACCCGGGGTTACTCAGAGGTCCCGTCAGAGGCCCCGTCGGACGTCTCGAACGAGCCGTCCGCCCCCACGGTCACGACCTCCCCGATGACGATGACCGCCGGCGGCCGTACCTCCTCGGCCCGGGCGGTCTCGCCGACCGTCGCCAGGGTCGCGTCGACGCGGCGCTGCGCCGCGGTCGTACCCTCCTGGACGAGCGCCACGGGGGTACCGGGCGCCTTGCCGTTCTCGATGAGGGTACGGGCGATCGCGCCGATCTTGTCCACGCCCATCAGCACGACCAGGGTGCCGCGGAGCTTGGCGAGTGCGGCCCAGTCGACCAGGGAGCGTTCGTCGTCGGGGGCGACATGGCCGCTCACGACCGTGAACTCGTGGGCGACCCCGCGGTGCGTGACCGGGATTCCCGCCGCGCCCGGCACGGAGATCGAACTGGAGATGCCCGGGACGACCGTGCAGGAGATGCCCGCCTCGGCCAGTGCCTGGGCCTCCTCCATGCCCCGGCCGAACACGAAGGGGTCGCCGCCCTTGAGACGGACCACCGACTTGCCCTGCAGGGCGTGCTCGATGAGCGCGTTGTTGATGGCCTCCTGGGCCATGAAACGCCCGTACGGGATCTTCGCCGCGTCGATCACCTCGACGTGCGGCGGGAGTTCGGCGAGCAGGTCGCGCGGGCCCAGGCGGTCGGCGATGACCACGTCCGCCTCGGCGAGGAGACGCCGGCCGCGGACCGTGATCAGGTCCGGGTCGCCGGGACCGCCGCCGACCAGGGAGACGCCGGACGTACGGGTGCGGTGGTGGGGTGCCACGAGGGTGCCGTCACGCAGGCCCTCGACCACCGCGTCGCGGATGGCCGCGGTGTGGCGGGGGTCGCGGCCCTTGGCGTCCGTGGTCAGGACGGCCACCGTGACGCCCTCGCTGTGGCCCGTCGCCGGGGTCCAGGCGGTGGCCTCGTCCGCGTCGTCCGCGCGCACGCACCACACACGGCGGGCCTCGGCCTCGGCGGAGGCCTCGGCGTTCGCCGCGGAGTCGGGGGTGGCGATCAGGACGTACCAGGATTCCGCGAGGTCGCCCGACGCGTACCGGCGCCTGGTCCAGGTCAGTTCGCCGGCGTCCGCCATGGCCTCGACCGAGGGGGTCGCGGACGGGGACACGAGCTGGATGTCCGCGCCCGCCGCGATGAGGGCCGGGAGGCGGCGCTGGGCGACCTGGCCGCCGCCGAGGACCACGACGCGGCGGCCGGCGAGGCGGAGGCCTACGGGGTAGGCGGGGTTTTCGGCCATGGAGGTGCGGCTCCTCAAGCGGGTGGTGCGGGGTGGCGCGCTGCGGCGGTGGAGCGGGCCTGACGTGCGGATTTTATGGGGCGGGGTGGTGGAGGGCGGGGGTGGGTGGGGGTACTTTCCCCTGGCCCGCCCCTTGCCGAAACCGGGGCTGTGCCCCGGGCCCCCCGCGTGTGCGGGTCCGTCGTGGGGGGGTTGCCCCCCCAGCAGCCCCCCCGGACCCCCGCCCACACAACCAAGCGAGGCGCCCCAAAAAAGGTGAACCCCCCCCCGAGC
>NZ_JBHXTO010000041.1:52666-67722 GCF_042677425.1 Streptomyces sp. NPDC127119
TCCGTCGTCGGTCTGTGCCCACCCGTTCCGCCCTGCGGAACGCCTGCCCACAGACCGACGACTCGCGCCTACTTCTCGGTCACGCCCGCCGAGTCGAACGTCGCCACCTCGTGCATCGCCCTGGCCGCGCTCTGGACCACCGGGAGGGCCAGGAGGGCGCCCGTGCCCTCGCCGAGGCGGAGGTCGAGGTCCACCAGGGGGCGCAGGCCCAGCTTGTTGAGGGCGGCCACATGGCCGGGCTCGGCGCTGCGGTGGCCCGCGATGCAGGCCGCGAGGACCTCGGGGGCGATCGCGCGGGCGACCAGGGCGGCGGCGCCCGCGCTGACACCGTCCAGGATCACCGGCGTACGCAGGGAGGCGCCGCCGAGGAGGAGGCCCACCATCGCGGCGTGCTCCAGGCCGCCGATGGCCGACAGGACGCCGATCGGGTCGGCCGGGTCCGGCTGGTGGAGTTCCAGGGCGCGGCGGACGACCTCGGTCTTGCGGGCCAGGGTCTCGTCGTTGATGCCGGTGCCGCGGCCGGTGACCTCGGCCGGGTCGCTGCCGGTGTAGACGGAGATCAGGGCGGCCGACGCCGTGGTGTTGGCGATGCCCATCTCACCCGTGATCAGCGCCTTGTTCCCGGCCGCCACCAGGTCGCGGGCGGTCTCGATGCCCACCTCGATGGCCGACCTGACCTCCTCGCGGGTCAGCGCGGGGCCGGTCGTCATGTCGGCCGTGCCCGCCCGGACCTTGCGGGGCAGCAGGCCGGGGGTCGCGGGCAGGTCGGAGGCCACGCCCACGTCGACGACGCAGACCTCGGCGCCGACCTGGGCGGCGAAGGCGTTGCAGACCGCGCCGCCGCCGAGGATGTTGGCCACCATCTGGCCCGTGACCTCCTGGGGCCACGGGGTGACGCCCTGGGCGTGTACGCCGTGGTCGCCCGCGAAGATCGCGACGGCCGCCGGTTCCGGGATGGGCGGCGGGCACATCCGGGAGAGCCCGGAGAGCTGCGCGGAGATGATCTCCAGCATGCCGAGGGCCCCGGCCGGCTTGGTCATGCGCTTCTGGCGCTCCCAGGCCTCGCCGAGCGCCTTGGCGTCCAGCGGCCGGATGTTGGTGATGGTCTCGGCGAGCAGGTCGTGCGGCTCCTCGCCGGGCAGGGCGCGGCGGCCGTACGTCTCCTCGTGGACCACCCAGGACAGCGGGCGTCGCTTGGACCATCCCGACTGCATCAGCTCGGGCTCGTCCGGGAACTCGTCGACGTATCCGACGCAGAGGTAGGCGACGACCTCGAGGTGCTCGGGCAGGCCGAGGCCGCGGACCATCTCGCGCTCGTCGAAGAAGCTGACCCAGCCCACGCCCAGGCCTTCGGCACGGGCCGCGAGCCACAGGTTCTCGACGGCGAGCGCCGAGGAGTACGGGGCCATCTGCGGCTGGGTGTGACGGCCCAGCGTGTGCCGGCCGCCCCGGGTCGGATCGGCGGTGACGACGATGTTCACCGGGGTGTCGAGGATGGCCTCGATCTTCAGTTCCTTGAACTGCTTCGCGCGGCCCTTGGGCAGCGACTTGGCGTACGCCTCCCGCTGGCGCGCGGCCAGTTCGTGCATCGAGCGCCGGGTCTCCGCCGAGCGGATGACGACGAAGTCCCAGGGCTGCGAGTGGCCGACGGAGGGCGCCGTGTGGGCCGCCTCCAGGACGCGGAGCAGCACGTCGTGCGGGATGGGGTCGCTGCGGAAGCCGTTGCGGATGTCGCGGCGCTCGCGCATCACGCGCAGGACGGCCTCGCGCTCGGCGTCGTCGTAGCCGGGCGCGGCCGGGCCGGTGGACTCACGTGTCTGCGCCACGGCGGCCGTGCTCTCTTCCTGGTCGGCGGCCCGGGTGTCCAGGTCTTCCGCCTGCTGTGCGACTACGGGCTCGGGGCTGTCGTCCGCGGCCTCGGGGACCGGCGCGGGCTCCCGGGGAGCGGGCAGTACGAGGATCGGCTCGTCGTCCAGTTCGTCGTCGGACGCGGTGTCGTGCCCTGCGGCGGGGATCGGCGCGAGTGCCGGTTCCGGGGCGGGCTCGGTCACGGGTTCAGCCATGAGCTCCGGCGCGGGCTCCGGCGTGAAGTGCTCGACGGGCGCCGCGGGCGGGGCCGCCGCCTCTTCGGCTGTCTGCTCGGCCTGCTCCTCGGGGAGGGGCGTCACCGGCATGCCGTGCGGCGGGGTGGGGGCCAGGTGCGGGGTGGTCGGGACCGTGCCCTCGACCGGCACGAACTGTCCGGCCTGGTCGGCCGGAGCAACCTGGTCGGCCGGGGCGATCTCTGCGGCTTGTCCGGCGGGCTGCTCCGGCGCCGCCTGGAGGTCGTCCTGCGGCTGGGCCGCCTCGCCCGGCGCCTGCCCCTGCGACTCGTCCCCGGGAATCTGGTCGGCGGGTGCCATGGGTACCTCGGGGTGCGCGGTGGGGTCGGGCTGCGCCTGCTGTGCCGTGACGGGGGCGCCGATGCTCGGGTCGACACCCGTCACGGGCTCTACGGGTGCTACGGCCTCGGCGGCGTCCTGGGTCTGGACGGCCTCCGCGACGACGGCCTCGCCCTGCACCGGCTGAGGCTGCGGCTGCGGCTCCTGGAGTGCGGCCTGCGGTCCGGCCTCGGCGAAGGGGGCGGCCGTGTCCTGAGACTGCGGTTCCATCAGGTGGACGGGGTGCGGGACCTCGGCGGCGTACTCGGGGTGCTGCGTCGCGTCTTCGGCAGCCGGGGCGACGGGGGGCTCGGTGGCGTACTGTCCGGCCTCCTCGTCCGACGGGTGGGCGAAGTGGACGGCGGCGGGTGCGGCCGGGAAGGGGGCGGGCTGGGGGGCGTGCGGGAAATCGGGGAGCGCCTGGGCGTACTCGGATCCGAGGCCCCCTTCCGGGGCCTGCGGGAACAGCGAACCGTCGGCGAGCTGCGGGGCCTGCGCGTAGTCCTGGACCAGGACCGGTTCCGGGAACTGGACGGCATCCGGCGCCGGGACGGCTTCCCCGGGCTGCGCGATGCCGGTCGGCTGGTCCGGGGCCGTGGCCGTGGCCGGGGGCTGAACCACCGGTTCCGGCTGCGGAGGGACGTACGCCTCCTCGGCGGCCGGCTCGGCAACCTGCGGAGCCTCCGGAACCGGTACGGCACCCACTGCCGCCGCCTCCTCCGCCGCCGCTTCGTCCGCACCGGCCTCGGTGGGCTCCACGACGGGCTGCGCGGACGGCACCTCGTGCACCGGGTCGGCGCCCGAGGCGTCCTGCGCCTGCGCCTGCGGGACCTCGGACGTCTGCTCCGCCACCGGAGCCTCGACGGCCTGCTCCTGCGGAGCGGGCACCTCCTGGCTCTCGGCGAGCGACGGCCCAGGCCCCGCGTCAGGCGCCTGCGCGACCGGCGCGGCCCCTGCGGTCACCGGGGCGCCCGCGTACGCCCCCGCACCCTCCGGGAAGACCGTTTCTGCAGGCGCGCCCTCGGAAACGACCTGTGCCACCGGGGGCGCGACCTGGACCTGAGCCCGGGCGCCCCACGGAGACGCGCCCTGCAACGCGATCTCGTCGCGCGGTGCGTCGAGGTACTCGGGTCCGGACGCGACCGGAGCGACCTGCCGTACGGGGAACGCGGCGGCCGGAGCCCCCGCCGGACCGCGGTCCGCGAGCGACCGCACCGGGCTGCCGGCGCCGCTCGGGGTCGGCGGGCCGAGGTGCAAGGGGCGACGGGCGACGGGCGGCTGCGGCGCGGAGGACGACATCCGGACGGCGCTGAGGTCGACCGAACCGCTGTCGCGGCCCGACGTCTCGTGCGGACCGGGCTCGTGGACGGCCTCGACGACCGGTACGGGGACCGGTGGGGCCACCTCGTTGCCCCACGCACCCTGGGCGCCCGGCAGCAGCAACAGGTCTTCGTCTTCGGCGGTGGGCTCGGAGAGGTAGGTGTACGCACCGGGGGCGGGGACGCCCGGCTGCTCCACCATGCCTGCGTTCTCCGGCAGTCCCTCGCCCGGGACCTGGCCGGTGTCGGTCATGCGTACCCCTCGCCCATCGGTTTAGTGCTCCTACGACCTGCTCGTCCGGGGCGGCGCACCGACCGCCCGTCATGAGAACGAGCACACGGGCCGGGCGGCACGAACGACCGGTCGACAAAGCCATTAACTGGCATTGTCGCGGTCGGCCCGCCACCGCGACAGGGTGATCCGTCACGGCCCTCTGTGGACTGCGCCACTTTGCGCGTCCTCCGGTTCTGCCGTACCACACGCCCCTCAAAATGGGTGCGTTTCGCGGGCATTGACCGGCGAAATACCGGACAAGCCGATTGCAGTACAACGATCGGCCAGCCTACCGCGCGCAGTACGACAACAGGATCACAGGACGGCGATCAGCGGGCGGCCCGGCGCCCGAAGGGGCGCGGGGCTGGGACATTGTGCGGCTCCGCCGCGGGGCGCGCCCAGCCACGACGCACCGGCAGCCGACTCATCGCCCCTCCCCCCCCCCGGCGGAGCACCAGGCGGAGCACTCCGCGAAACGCCGAAGCGGAACTACGGCCGGCGTTCCAGCTCCCCGGAGAGCAGGAACACCACGCTCCGCTCCTTCTCCGTCCACGCGCGGGTGTCCAGTTCCACGGACTGCAGAAGGGCGCACTCGACCCGGTAACCGTGCTCGGTCAGGTCGCGGCCGATGAGTTCGGCGGCGTCGCGGGTGGACGCGTGGGTGACGATCCGCTCGGGGCGCCGGTCGGCGACGGCGGAGACCACCGCGGCACCGCCGCCCCCGACGCGCACGACGTCCGGCTCGGGAAGGTTCTCCAGGATGTGCGGTGCGGTGCCGTGCGCGATCTGGAACTGGACGCCGAACCGGCGGGCGGTCGCCATCGTGCGGGCGCAGGCGTCCGCGTCGCGGTCGACGGCGATGACGGCGGCGCCGCAGCGCGCGGCCTCCGTGGCGAAGGCGCCGCTGCCCGAGCCGATGTCCCAGACGAGGTCGCCGATCCGGGGCCCCAGGCGGGCGAGTTGGGCGGCGCGCAGCACCTCGGTCTCGCCCTCCCCCAGCTCGTCGCCGTACATCTCGTCGGGCAGCGCCCAGCCGCGCGGGCCGGTGCCCGGGTCGCGGCCGGCGAACCAGCCGCCGCCCTCGGAGGAGGTGACCGGGCCGCCCATGACGATGACGACGTTCGGGTCGCGCCAGGTGTGGTCGGCGACCTTGTCAGAGGTGAGCATCGAGACGCGCTCGCGCTCGGTGCCGAGTTCCTCGCAGATGACGAAGGTGCGGTGGACCCCTTCGAGGAGCAGTCCGAGTTCGGCGGGTCCGGCGCCGGGTGAGGTGAGGACGGCGACCTTGGTGTGGGCGCGGCACACATTCACCGCGCGTCGCAGGGTGCGCCGGTGTGCGACGACCACCTGTGCGTCGTCCCAGGGCATCCCGGCGCGGGCGAAGGCGGCGGCCACGGACGAGACCGCGGGCACCACCTCGACCTCCAGGCCGAACTCGGGGTCGCGCAGGGTCCGTACGACTCCGAAGAAGCCGGGGTCCCCGTCGGCGAGGACGACGGCCGTGCCGCGGTGGGCGGTGATGCGGCGGGCCGCGAGGGCGACGCTGCCGAGCCGGATGCGTTCGGCGGCCGGGGGCACCTCGGGGAGGGTGAGGTGGTGTGCCGCGCCCGCCACGAGTGTCGCGGCGCCGAGAGCCGAGCGCGCCGCGTCCGTCAGCGGCGAGCCGTCACAGCCGATCACCGTGACCCGGTCGGCCATCGTTGTCAGTCTCCTGGAGTCATCGCAGGTCGTCGGATGGGCGGCGGGCCGCCGGGCAGGCGCCCGGAGCCCCGTGAGCGTACCTCGTGACGTCCGGGGGTGTCGGCGGGGGTCTCGGCGCGGTCGTGGGTGGGGCCGCCGGTGCGGTTCGCGGTGGGGACGCGGGCCGGGGCCGGGGCCCCTTCCTGCCTCGGCCGGTCCGTTCCAGCCGGTTCGGTTCCAGCCGGTTCAGTTCCAGTCGGAGTACGCGGTGAAACCGCCGGTGTCGGCGAGCTGCTCGGCGATGCCCTCGATGTCCTCGGGAAGCAGGCCCCACACGATGAAGTCGGTGCGCAGGTCCTCCCAGCGCCCGTCCTCGGTGCGGGTGCGCGCTATGCAGGCGCCCCGCAGGACGCCCTCGCTGATGCAGCCGATCTTCTGCGCGACCTGCTGGGAGGCGGTGTTGTCCGCCGCCGTGCGCAGTTCGAGACGCTCGAACTTCTGGTCGTTGAACAGCCATTGGGCGGTGGCGAGCGCCGCCTCGGAGGCGTAGCCCTCACCGCGGGCCCAGGGGGCGGTGATGTACGACAGCTCCGTGGAGCGGACATGCCAATTCGTGTTGCCGAGCTGGATGATGCCGACCAGGCGCTGGGTGAGGAACTCCACGACGACCAGGTCGAGTCCACGGCCGGCGGTGCGCTCGGTGGGCGCGTACTCGTCGATCCACCTGCGGGCGGCGGCCTCGGTGAAGGGCTGCGGCACGGACGTCCAGGCCGCGACCTGTTCGTCGTTCATCATCTCCGTGAAGGCCGGAACGTCCTCGTCCTCAAGAGGGCGCAGCACCAACCGCTCCGTGTTCAGGGAGATGTCGGGGAAGGTGTTCGTCATGCGCCGCTCCGTAACCATCAGGGACCGTCGGGCCTGCTGAACTGCCCAGCATGCAGCATGCAGGCACCGAACTGCACCACGGAGTCGGCTCCTTGTCGACGAGTCGACACCGTGGCGCAGCGGGAACGGGCCGGGGACGGCCTGGGTTCCGCGTCACCCTGAAGTGACGGGCAGCACCGATCCCTCGTACTTGTCCTGGATGAACTTCCGCACCTCGTCGGAGGTCAGGAGCTCGGCGAGCTTGCGGACCCGCGGGTCGTCCTCGTTGCCCTTCTTCACGGCGAGGAGGTTCGCGTACGGGTTGTTCTTCGCGGACTCCAGCAGGACGGCGTCGTCGGCCGGGCTGAGGCCCGCGTCCTGGGCGTAGTTGTTGTTGATGACCGCGGCGGCCACGTCGTCCAGGGAACGCGGCAGCTGCGCCGGTTCGAGCTCCTTGAACTTCAGGTTCTTCGGGTTCTTCACGATGTCGCCCGGGGACGCGGTCGTACCGGCCCCCGCCTTGAGCGTGATGACACCCTCGGAGGCGAGGAGTTTCAGGGCACGGCCCTCGTTGGTGATGTCGCTGGGCACCGCGACGGTGACGCCGTCGGGGAGGTCGGCGACGTCCTGGACCTTCTTCGAGTACACGCCCATGGGCGGCAGGTACGCGTCCACGACCGGGACCAGGTCGGTGCCCTTGGACTTGTTGAAGTCGTCCAGGAACGGCTCGTTCTGGTACAGGTTCGCGTCGAGGGAACCCTCCTGGAGCGCGGTGTTCGGCAGGACGTAGTCCGTGAACTCCTTGATCTCCAGGTCGAGTCCGTTCTTCGCGGCGAGGTCCTTCTTGATGTACGCGAGGACCTCGCCGGCAGGGACCGCGGTGGCGCCGACGACGAGCGTGCCGCCGTCACCTCCGCCGCCGGAGCCCTCGTCCTTCGCGCCGCAGGCGGTCAGGGTCAGGCCGAGGGCCAGTGCGGCGACGGCCGCGGAGATGACGGGCTTGCGCATCGTCGGCGCCTTCCTCAGGTGGTTCGGTGGTCCGGGTGACCGGGGCGGTGCGGAGCGGTCGGTCAGAAGGACGCGGTGACGGAACCGGCGTACTTGTCCTCGATGAACTTCTTGACCTCGGCGGAGGTCAGGAGCTTGGCGAGCTTCTTGACGCGCGGGTCGTCCTCGTTGCCTTCCTTGACGGCGAGGAAGTTGCCGTACGGGTTGTCGTCGGCGGACTCCAGCACGAGGGCGTCCTCGGAGGGCTTGAGGTCGGACTCGATGGCGTAGTTGCCGTTGATGACGGCCGCGTCGACGTCGTCCAGGGAGCGCGGGGTCTGGGCCGCCTCCAGCTCCTTGAACTTGAGGTTCTTCGGGTTCTTCGCGATGTCCTTGGGGGTCGCGTCGTTGCCCGCGCCGTCCTTGAGCGTGATGATCCCGTTGGCGTCGAGGAGCTTGAGCGCCCGCGCCTCGTTGACCGTGTCGTTCGGGACGGCGACCGTCGCGCCGCTCTTCAGCTCGTCGGCCTTCTCGATCTTGCTGGAGTAGAGGCCGAGCGGCTCCAGGTGGACCGTGACGACGGGCACGATGTGGGTGCCGTTCTTCTTGTTGAAGTCGTCGAGGTACGGCTGGTTCTGGAAGTAGTTGGCGCCGACCGAGCCGTCCTCGGTCGCGGTGTTCGGCAGGACGTAGTCCGTGAACTCCTTGACCTGGAGGTCGAGTCCCGCGTCCTTCGCGAGGTTGTCCTTCACGTAGTTCAGGATCTCGGCGTGGGGCACGGGGCTGGCGGCCACGATCAGCGGCCCGCTCGTGTCGGAGGCGTCGTCCTTGTCCGAGCCGCAGGCCGTGAGGCCCAGGGTGAGGGCTCCGGCGGCGAGGACTGCGGTGGCGAGCTTTACGGTGTTACGCACGAAAAGTGCCTTTCCATTTGGGCTGGGTGACCCCGCGAAGGGTGTGCGGGGACGTCTGCGGGTGTGGGTGGGGACGCGTACGGGAGGCGTGGCGTACGCGGTGGTGGGGCCGTACGGAGGTCTCGGCGGTCTCAGGCGACCTTGTGCGCGTCGGCGGCGGGCGTCTCGGCGGAGGTGCCCGCGTCCGCGGGACCGGAGCCGGAGCCGGCCTCGGAACCGGAGCCGGCCTCGGTGCCGGTGTCGGTGGTCGCCCGGGAACCGGAGTTCACCGCGGCCCTGCTCCTGAGCAGCCTGAGCCGCGGCGCGGCACCGGACTGGCCGCCGCGCCGGTGCAGCCCCCGCGCGGCGTAGTCGCCGACGAACTGGATGAGGGAGATGACCACGGCGAGAACGGCCACGGTGATCCACATCAGTTCGGTCTCGAAGCGCTGATAGCCGTAACGGATGGCGATGTCTCCGAGGCCGCCCGCGCCGACGGTGCCGGCCATCGCGGAGTAGCCGATGAGGGCGACGATCGTCGTCGTGGTGCTGGAGATCAGCGACGGCAGCGACTCGGGGACGAGGACCTTGCGCACGACGGTCCAGGTGTTGCCGCCCATCGACTGCACGGCCTCGACGAGTCCGCCGTCCACTTCGCGGACAGCCGTCTCGACCAGGCGCGCGAAGAACGGGATCGCACCGATCGCGAGCGGCACGATGGCGGCCTCACGGCCGATGGTGGTGCCGGTGATCGACCGGGTGAAGCCCATCAGCGCGACCATCAGGATGATGAACGGCATCGAGCGGGCGATGTTCACGACCTGCCCGATGACCTTGTTCAGCACGGTGTTCTGCAACAGGCCGCCCCGGTCGGTGAGGACCAGCAGGATGCCCAGCGGCAGACCGCCGACGACGGCGATGACCGTCGACCAGCCGACCATGTAGAGGGTGTCCCAACACGCCTGCTCCAGCAGCGGCTGCATCTCGGACCAGGTCACTTGGCACCTTCCTTCACCAGCGCGGACGCCAGGGCCGCTTCTCCGACGAGCTCGATCTGCAGTCCCTGCTCGCGCAGGAAGCCGATCGGCACGACGTTGTCCTCGTACCGCCCGGGAAGTTCGATGCGCATACGGCCGACCTGCCGGCCCGCGACGGTGTCCATCGCGGCGCCGAGGATCGAGATGTCGATGTTGTACGTGCGCGAGAGCTGCGAGATGACCGGCCGGGTCGCGGCGTCGCCGTGGAAGGTGACGTCGATGACCGTGCGGTCGTCGCCCGAGGCGTCGCCGCTGACCGGGAAGAGCGCGGCGGCCAGCTCGGAGCCGGGGGTGGCCAGCAGTTCGGTGACGGTGCCGGACTCGACGATCCGCCCGTTCTCCATGAGCGCCGCCGAGTCGCAGACGGTCTTGACGACGTCCATCTCGTGCGTGATGAGCAGGACGGTCAGACCGAGCTGACGGTTCAGGTCGCGCAGCAGGTGGAGGATCGAGCGGGTGGTCTCCGGGTCCAGGGCGCTGGTCGCCTCGTCCGACAGGAGCACCTTCGGGTCGCCCGCCAGGGCGCGGGCGATGCCGACGCGCTGCTTCTGGCCGCCGGAGAGCTGGGCCGGGTAGGACTTGGCCTTGTCGGTGAGACCGACCAGGTCGAGCAGTTCCAGCGCCTTGCGGGAACGCTCCCTGCCCGACTTCCCGAGGATCTCCAGCGGCAGCTCGACGTTGTCCTGGACGGTCCGCGTGGACAGCAGGTTGAAGTGCTGGAAGACCATGCCGATACGGCTGCGTGCCTGCCGCAGCTCCCTGCCCGCGCGCGGGCCGCGCCCGGCGAGGGCCGTGAGGTCCTGTCCGGCGACGCTCACGGTGCCGGCAGTGGGGCGCTCCAGCAGGTTGACGCAGCGGATGAGGGAGGACTTGCCGGCGCCGGACTGTCCGATGACGCCGTACACCTCGCCTTCGCGGACATGCAGATCGACACCGTCCAGGGCGGTGACCTCTCGGCCGCGCGAGCGGTAGACCTTGGTCAGGCCTGTTGTCGTGATCACTGGGGTTTCCATCACTGTCGAGTGCGGGGCGTGGGTGTGCGCCGGGCACGGGTGCATTTCGGTCGAACGCGGCACGGTCGTCGACGCGGTGGCGTCAGAAACCGGGCTTCGGCGGAACTGCGTGCGCGGGGCAGGCTCAGTCGCGTACGAAAAGGGCGTACGGGCAGACGTGAGCGGACTCGCTTCGGGGCGCGAGGCTGGGGGCGGTGCGGGGGCCCTCTAGAAGGCGCACATTCGACACATACAGCGAGCACCGGGCGTCATGGTCGCCTCGGTCGCAAGGATGCGGCTGCTCGTCGTGGTCATGAGAAAAGTAAAGCAGATCTTTGCGCGGGACTGGGAACCGCTGTCCGCATCACGGACAGTGGTGGACACCCCTCGGACACCTCTCAGTCCCTGACGGAGAGCTCCACTCCCTCGTCGGTGACCAGTGCTGACACGGCCGAGAGGTCCTCGACCACGACGTCCGCGGTCAGCTCGTCGGCCCGGTGGGTTGTGGTCAATGCCACGGTGGTCATCCCGGCCGCGCGGCCCGCCTGGAGACCCGCGGGCGCGTCCTCGAACACGACACAGCGGGCCGGGTCCACGCCGAGCCGCCGGGCGGCGAGCAGGAACGGCTCGGGGTCGGGCTTGCCGCGCGTGATGTCGTCGGCGGCGACCAGGTTCTTCGGGCGGATGCCGACCTCGGCGAGACGGGCCTCGCCCAGCCGCCGGGTGGCGGAGGTGACGACGGCCCAGCGGTCGGCGGGCAGCGAGTCGAGGAGGGCCTTCGTCCCGGGCAGCAGGTGCACGCCGCCCACGACGTCCTCCACCTCCAGCTGCTCGATGCGCACGACGGCCTCGGGGACCCTGGCGGCGGGCAGCAGGTCGGCGGCTATCTCGGCGGCCGGGCGGCCGTGCAGCTCGACCCGGGCGAACTCCTCGGCGGTGATCCCGTACTCCGCGGCCCACCTGCTCCAGCATCGGTACACCGACTCGAGGGACGAGACGAGTGTTCCGTCGTTGTCGAACAGCAGGGCATCGGCTTGGATCTTCATGCCCTCGACCCTACGGGGCAGCCCGGGGGCGAGGGCATCGGGCCTTTTGGCCCGTAATAGGGTCGCGGCATGCTTGATGCCCTGACGGTCGCGACGGCCGTCGCCGCGCTCGCGCTCGCCGCCTGGTGCGGCTGGGCCGCCTACCGGGACCAGCCGACCAAGGACTGGCACTTCATCGGCATGGCCGTGGTGACGCTCCTCACCCTCGTCCAGCTGGTGGTCGGCATCGTCCTGCTGGCCCGCGGCGAGAAGCCGGAGCAGGGCACGACGATCTTCGTGTCCTATCTGATCGGCGCGCTCGCGTGCATCCCGGCGGCGGGCTTCATGTCCCTGGCGGAGCGCACGCGCTGGGGTTCGATCACGGTCGCCGCGGGCGGCGTGGTCCTCGCGGTACTGCAGGTACGGCTCTACGACATCTGGGGAGGCTGAGATGGCGGTGTCCGCCGGGAATGCCGGAGCGCCCGAGGAGCCCGGAACACCCGAGCAGCCCGGGAAGCCCGGCCGCACACGGCTCATCGGCGGCCCCGGCATGCTGCTGGTCTGGCTGTACGGGGTGATGGTCGTCGGCGCCGTGTCGCGCTCGGTCGTCCAGATCGCGACGGAGTTCGACAAGGCGCCGCTCGCCTACTCGCTGTCGGCGGTGGCCGGCCTGGTCTACGGCTTCATCACCTATTCGCTCGTACGCGGCGGCGAGCGGGCCCGCAGGGCGGCGCTGGTGTGCTGCGCCGCCGAACTCGCGGGCGTCCTGATCGTCGGCACGTGGACGCTGGCCGACCCCTCGGCCTTCCCCGACGCCACGGTCTGGTCGGACTACGGCATGGGCTACCTGTTCATCCCGGTCCTGCTCCCGATCACAGCGATGTTCTGGCTGCGCAGGTCACGCAAGGCCCCGTAGGGGCGCGGGGAACTGCGCAGCCAGCCACGACGGACCCGCAGCATCCCACCGGCCGCCGCGCGGAGCGCTACGCGCTGGCGACGAACGCGCCGGCCTGTGCATCCTTCGCCAAGGTGACGAGACTGAGCCGCTCATCGACCCGCTCGGTCGCCACCGGCTCGTACCCGTGCTTCCGGTACAACCGCAGATTCCGGTCGCTGCGATGCCCGGTGAAGAGCTGGAAGCTCTTCGCCCCGGCGTCCGCCGCGAGCCGCGACTCGATCGCGTCGAGCAACCGCCCGCCCAGCCCGTGCCGCTGCATCCGCGGATGGACGATGAGCTTGTCGATCCGGGCCGTGCCGTCCGCGCCCACGGAACCGCGCACCGAGGCCACCACCTCGTCGCGGAGCCGGGCCACCAGGACCGTGCCGTCCGTGAGCTCCGTCTTGAGGGAGTCCAGCGGCTGGGTGAGGGGCTCGATGCTGTAGTCGCCGTACAGCTCGGCCTCGCTCTGGTAGCAGAGGAACTGCAGTTTGAGGATCTGTTCGGCGTCCTGTTCGGTCGCCGCCGAGATGGTCACGCTCATGCCCATGTGTGCATGCCTCCCGCTCACCTGTTCCGCCGGTTGTCCTTCACTCCTATCCCCGCCGTTCATGCGCCGCAACCTCCGATGTGAGCATTCGGCGCAGACAACTCAGGCATCTGGAACGATCCGGACCGAGACTGCCCTGTGAGATACCCAACTCCCCCGCGATCTCCCGGTAGGTGAGGTCTTTCGGGGACAGCAGAGCCGCCATGAGGCGCGGGCAGCGGCCCGGCAGCCGTCGTACGGCGGCGTGCAGGGCGCGGCGCCGGGCGGCGCTGAGTGCCAGCTGCTCGGGGCCCGGCCGGCTGTCGTCGGCGGGCTCGGACGCGTACGGCCGTTCGATGTTCGCGGTGCGCCCCGCGCGCCGCGCCTCGGTGCGGACGGCGACGCGCAGCCAGGCGGCCGGATCGGCGGGCGGGCCGTCCGTGCCGAGGCGTTCCAGCAGGCGCACCCAGACGTCCTGCTCCAGGTCACTGGACTCGGTCCCGGAGGCATATGCCTCGGCCGAGGCCTCGGCGACGAGCAGGGGGCGCAGCGTGTCGAGCATGTCGTGGGTCATATGCGGCACGACGCGGCCGCCCCGGCGCGAGGTTGCCGGGACGGCCGTGCGTCACCCGACCGGGTCCGCGGGCGCGGTCGTTGACGACCGGGATCGCGGACGGATCGGTACGGGATCAGCTCTGGACCGGTTCTGGATCAGGTTCCGGGTCAGTTCTTCTTGAGGAAGTCCTCGCGGGCAAGGATGCCGGTGTCCGGGTTGTCGGTGAAGACGCCGTCGATGCCGGTGGCGAAGTACGTGGCGAAGGCGCCGAAGGCGTCACCGTAGGCGTCCGCGTCGGTGCCCTTGCGGAAGTTCGTGGGCAGGAAGGGGTTCTCGTTGCGCATCGTGTACGGGTGCAGGACCAGGCCCTCGGCGTGCGCGTCCCGGACCAGGGTGGTCGGCGTGGTGAGGTTGCCGCTCGCGTCCTTCGGGATGATCAGGTCGAGGGTCGGTCCGATGCCCTGCGCGTAGGAGGCGATCCACTTCAGGCCCGCGGGCTTGACCAGGTCGGCGACCGTACGCGGGTCGCCCGTCTCCACGAAGTCCCAGGGGCGGGTGTTCGCCGCGGACAGGAGCACGGCCAGGGGGTTGTCCACCAGCTTGTCCAGGCGCTGGATGCTGGTCGGCTCGAAGGACTGGAGGATGACCGGCGAGTTCTTCTTGTCCAGGCCGTGCCTGCGCAGCACCTTGGCGACACGCTCCTCCAGGCCGAGGCCCAGTTTGCGGAAGTAGGTGGGGTGCTTCAGCTCGGGGTAGATCCAGACCTGCCGGCCGAGCTTCCTGCTCTGCTCCTCGCGCCAGCGCAGCGCCTCTTCGAAGGTGGGGATCTCCCAGCGGCCGTCGTAGAGCGTGTTGTGCGGACGGTTGGCCGGGACCCGCTCCTTGGCACGGAGGGTCTTCAGCTCGGCGAGCGTGAAGTCCTCGGTGAACCAGCCGGTCGTGGACACCCCGTCGAGGAGCTTGGTGACCTTGCGGTCCGCGAACTCCGGGTGCGCGGCGACGTCCGTCGTACCGCCGATCTCCGGCTCGTGGCGGCAGACGAGGTGGCCGTCCTTGGTCGGCACCAGGTCGCCGGCCTCGATGATGTGCGCGCCCATGTCGAGGGCGAGCTGGTACGAGCCGAGCGTGTGCTCCGGGCGGTAGCCGCTGGCTCCGCGGTGTCCGATGACCGTGGGCTTGGGCAGGCTCTTGTAGCCGCCGTTGTAGCTGCCGTTCCCGTGCTTCTCGCCGGCTCTCGCCGTACCCGGCAGTCCGAGGACCGCTCCGCCGGCGCCGAGGACCGCGGCCCCGAGCAGTGCGCGCCGGCCCGGGGTGCCCCCGGTGCGGCCCTCGTTCGAGTCCTGCGTGTCCTGCGTCCCCTGCGTGCCCATGAGCGCTCCTCCGCATACTGCCCTGCACCTGTCAAAGCGGGACTGATCGTAGGTGGGGTGCGGTGACGGGTGGGAGACCTTGGACGGAACACGTGGGTGACGGTGGGTGTCTTCCTGCCACTGTCCCCGGGGGCTGCGCCCCCGGACCCCCCTGTCGCGCTGACGCGCTCGTCCTC
>NZ_JBHXTO010000042.1:0-66180 GCF_042677425.1 Streptomyces sp. NPDC127119
GAAATGCTCCAACAAACGCCGCGCCTGCTCCGCCAACGCCACCGAGGACTTCGCCGACACCGGCCATGGCAGCGCCCCGTCCGTCACCACCACCGGTCCCGGAACACCCACATCCGGGACACCCTCATCCCGCGTCCACTCGCGCAGGACGACATGGCAGTTGGTGCCGCCCATGCCGAAGGAGCTGGTGCCGGCGATCAAGGGGCGGTCGGGATGGGGCCAGGCGGTGAGGTCCTGCTGGACGCGCAGTCTGAGGTCGTCGAAGGGGATGTCGGGATTGGGCGTCTCGAAGTTGAGGCTCGGGGGCAGCTCGCGGTGCCAGATGCTGAGGACCGTCTTCAGCAGGCCGACCACCCCGGCCGCGCCTTCCAGGTGGCCGACGTTGGTCTTCGCGGACCCCACGTGCAGGGGGGAGCCGGCGGAGCGGCCGGTGCCGAGGGCGGCACCGAGGGCGGCCGCCTCGATGGGGTCGCCCACGCGGGTGCCGGTGCCGTGCAGCTCGACGTACTGGACGTCCCCCGGGCGGGTGTCGGCGCGCGCGTGCGCGTGGCGGACGACCTCCTCCTGGGCTCGTGCGCTGGGTACGGTCAGGCCGGGCGTGGAGCCGTCGTTGTTGACGGCGCTGCCCTCGATGACGCAGTAGATCCGGTCGCCGTCCGTCACCGCCCGGGACAGTGTCTTCAGTGCCAGGTAGGCGCCGCCTTCGCCGCGGACGTAGCCGTTGGCCCGGGCGTCGAAGGTCCTGCACAGTCCGTCCGGTGACAGGCCGCCGAACTTGGTCGAGCCGATCGTGCTCTCCGGGGTGATCGCGAGGTTCACGCCGCCCGCGAGCGCCAGCGTGCACTCCCCTGCGCGCAGGCTCTCCGCGGCCAGGTGCACGGCCACCAGAGACGAGGACTGGGCCGTGTCGACGGCGAGGCTGGGGCCGTTGAGGTCGAGCGTGTAGGAGAGGCGGTTGGCGATGATGCTGCGGTGCAGCCCGGTCATGGAGTGGCGGTCGATGCGACGGGTTCCGTGCTTGTAGAGCCGGATGGCGTAGTCGTCCCAGATGGTTCCCACGAAGACGCCGGTCCGTGTTCCCGCGAGGTCTCCGGGGACGATGCCGGCGTCCTCCAGCGCCTCCCAGCCGAGTTCCAGCGTCAGCCGCTGCTGGGGATCCATCATCGCGGCCTCGTTGGGGGCGACCCCGAAGAAGTCGGCGTCGAATCCCGCGATGTCGTCCAGGTAGCCGCCGCGTGCGGTGGTGATCCTGCCGGGGGCCGTGGCGTCCTCGTCGAGGAGCCGGTGCGCGTCCCAGCGGTCGGCCGGCACGTCGGTGATGCCGCTCCTGCCGTCGCGCAGCAGGGCCCAGAAGGCGCGGGGGTCCGGGGCTTCGGGCAAGCGGCATGACACACCCACGACGGCGATGGGCTCGCGAGCGGTCTCCTCCGCCTCGTGCTCCGCTTCGCGCGGCGTCGGCGCGTCGTCGTCGGCGCGTGGCGCGCGGGACCGGAAGTTGTCGACGTCCTTCACCAGGACCTCCCCCAACAGTTGCTGAGAAGAACAGACAGGGCTATGGGTACCGGCGGTCGATCCCCTGCGTGAAAACCGTGGTCACGGCGTCTTTCCGGGCTGTTTCCGGCGCTCCTCACCGAGCGCGGGACGCCGTCGGCGGCGCGCTCACCGCCAGCGGGCCAGCCGCTTCAGGAGCTCGTCCGGCGCGTTCATGAAGTCGTAGTGGCCGCCGTCGATCACCTGAATGTCGACCGCGTCCGCGTACCGACGCCATCCCGCGAGCCCGTCGAGGCTCACGTCGGGGTCGTCCTTCCAGTGCAGTACGACGACGGGGCACCGCAGAGCCACCGGTTCCGTACGCCGGTAGGCACGTGCGGCGGAGTGATCGCGCAGCAGCACCGTCATGCCCAGATCGATCATGTCCGGCCGCGGCTCGATGCCCCGGCCGCGCAGGAACGCCTCCAGCTCGGCGCGCAGTTCGGGTTCCGTCATGCCGAGCATCCGGTCGCGTGCGGCGTCGTGCGGTGCGGGCTGGCCCGACACGAAGAGGCACTGCGGCCCCGGCAGGCCCAGCTCGGCGAGCCGGACCGCGGTCTCGAAGGCGGGCAGCACGCCGGCGCAGTGCCCGAAGAACGCGAACGGCCGGTCCAGCAGTGGCGCCAGGGGGGTGACGAGGTCGGCGGCGAGATTCTCGTACGTACCGTAGTGGGGGTCGGCGAGACGGTTCTCCCGGCCGGGGAACTGCACCGGGCAGACCTCGGCGTCCCCGATCACGGCCGGCCAGGCGCTGAAGGCGGAGGCCCCGCTGCCGGAGAAGGGGAAACAGAACAGGCGGGCGGGGTGGTCGGTGGACGGCGGGCGGACGAACCACGGCGAGGTGGCGGTGGTGGAGCCGGATGTCATGACGTCTTTCGTTTCTGGGCGACGATGGGCAGGTGGGTCATGCCGGCGATGAAGTACGAGCGCAGGTGCTGCGGTTCGCCGTCCAGCTCGATCGATCCGAACCGCTGGAGCAGTTCCTCGAAGAAGACCCGCAGGGTCAGCCTGGCCAGCGGGGCGCCGATGCAGAAGTGGGGTCCGAAGCCGAAGGCGACCTGGCGTTTCGCGCCCTCCCGCGTGATGTCGAAGGTGTGCGGGTCGGGGAAGTGGGACTCGTCCCGGTTGGCCGACCCGATCCACGCGACGACCGCACCTCGGGCGGGGATCGTGCCGCCGGCGATCTCGACGTCGTCGACCGCGTACCGCATGAAGTTGCAGGCGGCCGAAGTCCAGCGCAGCCCTTCCTCGACCAGGTTCGGGACCAGCGACGGGTCGGCCTGTGCCTTCTCGAACTGCTCGGGCCGCTCGATGAGCGCGTGCACCGTGCCCGAGACGGTGTGCGGCGTCGTCACGTTGGCGCCGAGCAGGATGCTGTAGCCGTCGAGGGCGATCTCCTCGTCGGTCAGCGGGGTGCCGCCCGCGCGGACGCTCATGAGGTGGTGGAGCAGGCTGTCGTCCTCGGTGCCTGCCGCCCGTCGGCGCCGGACCCACTCCTTGACGTAGGTGACGAGTTCGTGGTGGGAGATGGCCAGGGTCGCGGCTTCGCTGCCGTGCTGGAAGTGCGGGTCCGAAGGAGCCGTCACCATCGCGGTCAGCTGGACGAGTTCCTCCCAGTCCTTCTCGGGGAGTCCGAGGAGCGGACCGGTGACCATCGCCGGCAGGAGCAAGGCCTTTTCGGCCAGGTCGAAGCGGTCCCCGTCGAGCGCCGGTTCGAGGAAGCGCGCCACCGTGCCCCGGATCGAGTCCTCCCAGGACCTCACCGCCCGCGCGGTGAGTTTGGTGCCGATCGGCCTGCGGACCTCGGTGTGCCGCGGCGGGTCGGTGGACGTCAGCAGTACTCCGGCCGCGACGTCGTCCGTGCCGAGATGGGTGGGCACCGTACCTCGCTCCGAGGTGAACTGCCGGTGGTCACCGAGCACCCTGCAGACGTCGTCGTAGCGCGTAACCGACCAGAACTCCCTGCCGTCGGGCAGCACTTGGTGGTGCAGAGGAGCCTTCGCCCGCATCACGTCCCAGACCGGGTGCGGGTCACCCGAGGTGTACAGGTCCAGGTCGAACAGGTCGACGCGGTCGAGGTCGACGTCACTCGCGGGCCCCGGCGTCAGCCTCACGTCCGCGCCCCTCCCCGCTCGACGAGTACGGCGACCCGGGCCGGGGTCTGGGCCAGGTAGAAGTCGCGTACGGACAACTCGACGCCGTAGTCCCGGGCGACCCGGTCGATGATCTTGATGCCGATCAGGGAATTCCCGCCCAGCTCGAAGAAGTCGTCGTCCGCCCCGATTTCGGCGGAGGGAAGGTATTCCCCCCACAGGGCCGAGATCTCCCGCACGAGTGACTCCGGTGCACCCGTGGGCGCGGCTTCTGATTCTGACTGCATTGCGAGCCTTTCCTTATCTCCGCCGAACGGGAGTGTCCGGCCAAGCAGTGAACTGCCTGTCCGGGCCGACATCCCCGAGATCGGGCCGCAGTCGGGTCCCGGCCTGGTACGGGCCGGTGGGGCGACGACTCCCGGACATGGGGAGGGCGCCTGCGTGGTCGTCGACGCCGGCAGCACGGGGCGCCGTCAGCCGAGGAGGCCGCCGCTTCGGCAGCTCGTCCGGAGTCCATCGCGACGCCAACGTAAATGGCCGGGGAAAGCCAGTGCAAGGGACAACAGGCCGCGCATCCCGCCGCGCACCCCCTGTCCCGCCGACGGGACAGGGGGACGGATATCCGGGCCCTGTGCGGGAATCGGGAAAGGGCCGGCCCAAGCCGCCCTGGCATCCTCTTCGTCGTTCGAGGATGCCCCCGCAGAAGCCGAATTCCGGTGACCGCGCGGCGCTTGTTCTGCCCGTGGATCCTCCGTACAGTCGGCGAGAGCGACCCTGAATTCGCTATTGGATGCGGATTGCGATGCCGGGTCCCTTCGAGGTACGCGCGGACGACAGCGGTCGGGTCGACGAGCCGGGCGCCCTCGCACTCAGGCCGGGCCAGGTGCTCCCGAAGGCGTCGCCGCGGACGCCGTTCGCTTGGAGCGCCTCGCCGTCGCGCCGGGCCCACACCTCCGGGGCAGCGCTCCGTTCGACACGCAACTCAGCCTCGGGTACGGCGCCGAGCTGGTCCGGGACCTCACTCGATCCGGTACCGGCGCGCCCGCTGCGGGAACGGCTCGTCGCGGCGCTGGTGCGCGCTCTGGTCGCGGCCTGGTCGCGGCCTGCGGCGACGGCGGGGCACTCCTCGTCCACCAGCGCGCGAAGAAGGCCCTGGCCGACCGCTGGGCGTCGCCCCCCTCGCCGGAACTGGCCACGTTGCACTTCGCGTTGCTGCGAGGTGATCCGGGGACGCGCGAGCAGGGCCTCAGGACCAACCTCCGTGGAACTTGCCATGCGCCCACGGTCGCGGGCGCCCCTGTCGCCCGTCTGTCGCCCCGCTGTCGCGTCCGCTGACACAAGCTCCCGCCCCGTCAGCCCTGGTCGCGCCGGGATAGCGCGAGCCCATGCGAAAAGGTGTGCACCTCGAACGGTCCGGAGGGGGCCGTTCGAGGTGCACACCTTTCACCGCGGTCCGCGCCGCGGCTCAGACCGTGGAGGCGAGGGCTTCCATCGAGGCGACCTTGATCGTGGGGAGGATCTCCCGGAAGCGCAGCACCATGCCCTGGCAGTAGTTCGCATTGTGCTCCAGGCTCCGCTGCGGCTGGTACGGCATCTTCTGCCGGCCGCGGTGGTCGATGTGCAGGGTGATCCGCCCCGACTCCTCATCGACGTCCGGCAGCAGCTCCCGTGCCACCAACAGGCGGGCGAGTTCCGGGGAGACCTCGACCAGGAAGCCCTTCGGGTCGGGCTGGCCGCGGAGGACGACCTCCTCGAACGCGTAGTCGGGCGTCCGCACCGGCTCGCGGTAGATGTAGGCCCGGGCCAGCAGGTCCATCTCGAACGCCTGACGCGCCATCGGGTCGGCCCACCAGTCCTGGGCCTTGACGAAGTCGGCCAGCAACCGGTCGAACTCCTCGCGATGCGAGCTGAGGATCAGGTGCGCCGTCTTGCCGGTGTTCAGCAGGTCGTAGTTGGCCAGGTCCTTCGTCGACTGGATGAAGAACTGGCACACCTCCGAGTCGGTCCTGCTGCGGAAGTACCGCGACACCTCGGCGAACAGCTCGCCGTAGGAGATGATCCCCTTCTCGTCGAGATAGCCCGAGACCATGAACAGGGCACGCATGTTGTACAGCGTGTACAGCGCGTGGTTCACCCAGTAGCCCTCGTAGCAGTCCTCCTCGGTCACCCACTTGGTGGCCAGGACCACTTCCGCCTCGGACACGTCGCTGGCCGCCTCCGCGGTCAGGATGCCGAGGGTCTCCCGCTGCGCGTACATGGGCGTGTTGTGCAGGAACAGCTGCGGGTAGACGATGATCGTGTCGGCGTACGACCGGCACAGCCTGGTCAGCCCGTCCTTGAACGACTCCAGGGTCTCGCCGGGCAGCGGCCAGATCATCTCCACGTAGGAGCTGATCTGCTTCTCCCGCAGCAGGCGCTGCAGCCCGATGTAGGTCTCCTCGCGGATGTTCTTCCGGTCCACCATCTCCAGCGCCGACTCGTTCATCGTCTGCAGCGAGATGGGCTGGCTGACCATCAGCCCACCGCGCACGAAGATCTCGGTGATCTCCGCCATGCGCTCGGGCCTGTTCTTGGCGGCGGCCATGTGGACGATCAGCGGGTAGCCGTTCTCCTCGCTGCACTCCACGATGTACTCGCTCAGCGTCACATCGCGGGGTGACAGGCCCCAGTTCGCGTCGGCGATCATGAGCGCGGAGTACCCGTGCTCGCTGATCCACTTGATCTCGTCCTTGATCCGGTCCTCTTCGTACTTCTTGACCTTCGAGTTCGTGGCCGCGCCCCAGTAGCAGAAGGTGCAGCGGAACGGACACCCGCGGTTGGTCTCCATGATGGCGAAGCTGAACTCGTGTCCCTCGAAGACGCCGTTGAGGAACGGCGAGGGGATGTCCATCAGGTCCTGGATACGGGGCGCCGCCTCGGTGGTGACGAGTTCGCCCGAGGACCAGAAACTGAGCCCTGGCACCTGGTGCATGTCGGGCGCCGGGGAGCTGAGCTGACGGATGAACTCCAGGGAGGTGAGCTCCCCCTCGCCGTTGCACAGGTAGACGTTCTCCGCGCCGTCGCTGAGATACGTCGAAGCGTGGTTCATGACCTGCGGCCCACCCAGCAGGTAGTGCGCGTCGGGACGCAGTGCGCGCAGTTCCCTCAGCAGCCAGCGCACCAGCTTCATGTTCCAGATGTAGCAGCTGAACGTGTAGAGGTAGGCGTCCCGGTCGGCGAGCTGCCGGAGCAGGTCCTCGCGCTCGCCGGACACCGGCAGGGACACGATCTCGAAGGTGTGGCCGGCCGCGACGGCTTCGTCGTCCTGGGCGTAGGCCTGTATGTAGCCCGAGGCGAGCGGCAGAATGTTCTCGTAGGTGGGAAGTTCCACCAGGACGATCTTTCGGCGCTCCGCTGTGGCCGTCCCGGCATCCACGGTCCCGGAGAACTCTTGGGTGGACATGTTCACGGTCTCCTTAATCCTTCTGGCCGTCGTGAACACTCACGAGATGCTTGGCCACGGCGGCCGTGACGGTGGCCATGTTGTCGAGGTAGTAGAAGTGCCCGCCCGGCAGGAAGTGCGTGACGCACTCCGCCGCGCCCAGCTCGCTCCAGCGCTCCACCTCGGAGGTGGGCACGAGGTCGTCGCGGTCTCCGCCGAACGCCACGATCGGGATCTCCAGGGTGCGTCGCCGGTCGCCGTACGCGTAGTCCCTGAACACCACCACGTCGGACCGCAGCGTGCTCAGAGCCTGGCTGATGACGTCCGGATGCGCCGCGAGGTCGTCGGGGACGCCGTTGTACATGTCCAGCAGGCCCATGAGCCATTCGTCCGTGATCTCCACCCCGACCGGCGGGTTCGGCCGGTGCCGGTGGGGCGGAACGGCCCCCGAGGTGAAGAGGACTTCGGCCGGGTGTCCCGCCAACTGCCGTCGCCAGCACAGCTCGTACCCGATGTAGGCACCCATGCTGTGCCCGAAGACGTAGAGCGGCCCCTCGGAGTCGGTCAGGGCGTCGAGGATCTCGTCCACGAGGTGCGTCAGGTCCGCCGCGGCCGGCTCTGCGGCGCGCGATGCCCGGGCGGGGTACTGGGCCGCGACGATACGGAGGTCCCCGGAGAACCAGTTCGCCCACGTGGCGAAGTTCTGCGCCGACCCTCCCGCGTGGGGCAGCACGAGCAGCGTCGCCTGCCCGGACGCTCCCGTTCCCGGCCGCATCTCCCACAGGCACGCTCCCACCCGACTCCCGCGGGCCGGCTGGGCGGGCGAACTCGCCTGCGGCCGGACGGACTTCGCCACCCGCTGGTCGATGCGTTCGGCCAGGTCACCCAGGACCGGGGCATCGTTCAGGACTCTGACCGTGAACTTCATGTCCCATTCCCGGCACACCCGTAGGACGACCTTCGTGGCCAGCAGGGAGTCCCCGCCGACCTCGAAGAAGTCCTGGTCACGCTTGACCTTGTCCAGCCGCAGGACGTCGGCCCAGATCTCCGCGAGCCGCCGCTCGGTCGGCGTCTTGAAGTCGTTGTCTTCCATGCGCAACCCCTCTTCGGATCAGTTCCGTTGGTCGGGCTTCCAGCCCCCGGTCGTCGGCTCGTGCGGCGTCATGACGGTGCCGGGGCGACGGCGGTGGCGATGGCGTCCCGGTCGGCCTTTCCGCTGGGGGTGTGCGGCAGTTCCGGCAGAACGGTGATCGAGACCGGTATGAACTGCTCGGGCAGCAGCTCGGTGAGCGCCTTGAGCGCCGTCGAGGGATCGAACTCGTCCTGGTCGACGTCCAGCGTCACCGCGGCACGCAACTGCCGGGAGCCCTCGACCATCTCGACCACCACGGTGACCGCCTCGACGATCCCCGGCTGCTCCAGCAGACAGGCGTCCACCTCCAGCGGGTTCACCCGCACGCCGCGGATCTTCACCTCGCGGTCGATGCGGCTGAGAAGGTGCACGGTGTCGCCCTCGACACGCACGAGGTCCCCGGTGCGGAAGGCACGGCGATGCCCGTGCGGGGACGGTTCGTCGAGGCTGATGTAGCGCTCGGCGTTCAGGGCGGGCTGGTTCAGGTACCCCGACGACAGCGGTGCGCCGGCGACCAGGAGTTCACCCACCGACGGTTCGCCCGGGTCGGTGGGTGCGATGAGGATCTCGCAGCCCGGCAGCGGACGTCCGATCGGCGGGAGCACGGGCCAGCCGTCGCTGGGGCCCGTGAGCGTGTGCACCGTCACCATGGCGGACTCGCTCTGTCCGTAGTGGTTGTTCAGCCTGCAGTCCGGCACGCGGCGGAAGAGTTCACGGACCGCCGGGGTGCACACGAGCTGTTCGCCCGCGGTGTTCACCTCCGCCAGGGCGAGATGCTCCAGCGTGTCGGTGGCCTCCGCGACCACGGCGAGCATGTGCAGGGCGACATAGGGGAGGAACAGGCGCTCGATGCGGTGGTCGGCGAGCCAGTCCAGGAGGGCGATGGGATCGCGCCGCAGGGACTCGGGCATGATGACCAGCGTCCCTCCGCCGCACAGCGTTCCGAGGACCTCCTGGAACCACACGTCGAAGTTGAGCGGCGCGAACTGGGCCGTGCGCAGGTCCGGGCGCACGGAGTGACGCCACTGCCAGGCAGCCATGGTGTCGACGCAGCGGTGGGGCAGGGCGACGCCTTTGGGCAGGCCGGTCGAGCCGGAGGTGTAGATGACGTACACCGGGAGGTCCGGCCGGCAGGGCGGTCGCGGCAGCGACGCGGCGGCCTCCTCGTCGCCCACGTCCGGCGCGTCCGGGATGCGCACCGCCCGGGCGCCGAGGTCCAGCACCGGTTCGGGGCCGCAGAACAGCAGCAATTGCGCCTCGCTGTCGGCGGCCATGTGCTCCAGGCGCCGTGCCGGGTACTCGACGTCGAGGGGCACATACGTCGCTCCCACGCTCACCGTCGCCAGCATCGCCGCGACGATGGCGGCACTGCGCGGTCCGGTCACCGTCACCCGGTCGCCCGGCTGGATGCCGTGACGGACGAGGAGCCCGGCGACGCGGCCGGCCCACGCCATGAGCTGACCATAGGTCAGTTCATGGCCCTCGTCCTGGACCGCGATCTCGTCCGCTCGCGTACGCGCGATCTCGGCCACCGAATCCAGCAGGCACGGCGCATTCGCGCCGCCGCCCCAGAGCGAGTGAATTCCCCGGGTCTGCATCGGCACCTCTGATTCCTTTTCCATCACTGCCCCCCGGGCATATTTCGAGTATGACGGCCATGTCACCGCAGGACTCAATGATTTCGTCACGGCAGCCCACTGGCGACGACCAAGAAAGGCGCCGAAAATGCCGCTCAAAAGAAATTCCGCGGGCAGTCGGTATGTGCGGGCCACGTGCCGTCAGTGTGCCATCGCCGGGTGTCCGCTGTCCCGCTGACGGGACAACCACGGGCACGGTCCGGCACCGTCGTATCGAATCCGACCCGCGCACGGTCGTTTCGGGTGAATGGGCCGGAGAAAAGGTGGGTATTGCTTTCCGTCGCCGCGAGGGAAAGGGTTCGAATCCGGCGATCACTCCGAGGAGAAGGCGCGGCCGACCGGCCTCACGCCCTGACCGTACCGCGCAGGCAGGTCACACTCGCGCCGCCGACCCATATGTCCTGTCCCTCCGCCTGCACGGTGAGTACGCCCTGCCGTCCCAGGCGTGCCCCCTGGCCGACCCGGAATCCGCGCGGAGCCAGCCCCCGGCCGATGAGCCACTGGGCGATCCCCGCGGTGAGGCTGCCGGTCACGGGGTCCTCGCGCACGCCCTGGGGCAGCGCGAAGGCCCGCACCTCGAACTGGACGGGCGACCCCTCGGGGTGGGCGCCGACCACGCCGAGAGTCAGGTCGCCCATATACTGCTCGTCCGGCTCCAGGGCCAGCACCTCCGCGGCGGAGGCGAGTCGTACGGCGGCCCAGCCGGGCCCGTTGTCGACCCACTGGTGGCCGACGATCCGTGCGCGATCCACACACAGCCCGCGGGCGATGCGCTCCACGTGCTCGTCGTCCAGGGGGCCGCTGCGCCGCAGGGCGGGGGCGAGGAAGCCCAGCCCGTCGTCGGCGAGCCGCACCTGTACGAGCCCGAGGCCGCACTCCTGCGTGATCCGACCCGGCTTCTTCGGAGTGCCTCCGGCCTCCAGCCAGGCGTGCGCCGAACCCAGGGTGGGGTGACCCGCGAACGGGATCTCACCGCCCGGCGTGAAGATCCGTAACCCGTAGTCGGCGTCGTCCGAGGCCGGTGGGACGACGAAGGTCGTCTCCGACAGGTTCGTCCACCGTGCCAGCCGCGCCATGTCCCCGTCGGTGATCCCGGCGCCGTCGAGGACGACGGCCACCGGATTGCCGAGGTAGGGCACCTCGGTGAACACGTCCACCTGCGCGAAGGGACGCCAGGGGCGGGCCGGCGTCATTCGCCCTCCCCCTCGACCAGGACCAGGTCCATGTGCGTGCCGTCGCGCAGCGGGACGATGGCGCGGTACTCGGGCGAGGTGTACCACCGGCGGGCGTGCTCGGCCGTGGGGAACCCCATCACCGACAGGTGCTCGGGCTGCCAGTCGCCCTCCAACGCCTCGGACTCACCACCCCGGATCACGAACCCTCCGCCGTAGAGCCGCAGCGTGTGCAGCACCTTCGCGCGGTACTCCGCCATGCGCCGCTCGTCGCCGACGACTCCGACGTTGCCGATCAACAGTGCCGTCATTCGGTGTCCCCTCCCGGGGTCTCAGCAGGTGAAGTCAGCCTCGGTGCCGATGCCGAGACGCCGGGCGGCCCGGACGACGGCGAACCCGGAGGCGACGTCCTGCGCAGCCATGCCCAGGGACTTGTAGAGGGTGCGCTCGGCGGGACCGCAGCGGCCCGGGTGCTTGCCCAGCAACACCTCGCCGATCTCGGTCAACGGCCGGTCGGCGGGCACCAGTCCCTCCTCGACGGGCGCCGCGATCTCGGAGGACTCGCGAAGGGCCCCCTCCCTGCTGTCCACGAAGACCGAGCAGGAAGCCACCGCACCCGCGTCGAGTTCGCGCTTGCCCGGCACGGAGGAGCCGACGGCGTTCACGTGCACGCCCGCCGCCAGGTCCTCGGCATGTACGACGGGTTCGACGGTGTCGACCGTGGTGCACACCAGGTCGGCGCCCCGCAGCGCGTGCGCGGGCGTGGCGACCGACTCGACGTCGACGCCGGCCTCCGCGCGCGCCCAGGCCACGAACGCCTCGGCCCGCGCGCGTCCCCGGTTCCACAGCCGCACCCTGTGCAGCGGCCGGACGTCCCGAAGCGCGAGCAGATGGCTGCGGGCTTGCGCGCCCGCACCGATGAGGGCCAGGTCGCCGGCGTCCGGGGCCGCCAGGGCCTCGGTCGCCACCGCGGAGGCCGCGGCCGTGCGCAGCGCGGTGACGGCCGCACCGTCCATCAGGGCCAGGGGCTGTGCGGTCTCCGGGTCGAACACCACCACCATGCCCACATGCGTCGGCAGACCGCGGGCGGCGTTGCCGGGCGCGTGCAGCACCGCCTTCATGCCGTAGCCCGCGTCCGACTCGCCGCCGACATGGCACGGCATGGCCGCGAACAGGGAGGCGTCCCGGCCGGATCCGAGCACGGTGCGCACCGGCTGGACGACGTCGCCCGCGCTGTAGCGCCTCATCACCTCGGCCACCACCCGGTGCGCCTCGGCCACCGGCAGGGCCTGTCGTACCTGGTCTCCGTTCAGCAGGAGCACGGGCTCGTCTCCTTCCTGGCCGGGCGCGCCACAGTGCTGAAAACCGACCAGACCATGCGGATGGGCCGGGTCCCGGAGATGAACTCCAGGCCGTGCAGCTTCGCGGCCGGCACGGTGGTCAGCGCGAGATCGGCGGTCCCGTCCACCACGGCGCGGGCGGCAGCGCTGGTGGAGGCGTGGTGGATCGTCTTGTACGTCGCGTACCGGTCCGGCAGGAGCTGGGCGATGATCGGCTCGGGCGAGGGGTGGCTCGCGATGGTCGGGGCGTCCGGCACGGGTCCGCCCCCTCGGCACGTGGCGATGCCGTACAGCGGGGTGTCCATCACGAACACCCCGGTCAGCTCGATGGCCGGGTCCATGTAGAAGGAGTTGATGCCCTTGTAGGCGTTGGCGACGACGACGTGGGTCACCTCGCGGGAGTTCAGTGCCTCGCCCGCCTGCTCGTAGGTGTCGAACAGCCGGACGGCGACGGTGGGGCCGTCGGGCGGGGACATCTGGAAGGCGTACCGCTTCGCCGCCACCTCGCTGCTCGTGCCGGGCGGGCCGAGGGTGCTGACCGCCGAAGGCCGATCGGAGCCGGGGCGCAGGAGTGAGATGAAGTCAGACAGCGTCATCCGTATTTTCCTTGGCTTGGCGTAGATGTGTGGTGGGGAGGGCGGAGCTCCGGGGTGTCGGCGGGACGTGGGTCCGCGTGCCGGCGTGCTCGGCCGGTGTGACGGCCGTGAGCCACGCGGGACGGTCCGCGTCCGCGGCTCGGCCCCGGGTGTCGGGTGGCCGGGTGACCGTGCGGTACAGCGCGGCGACGCGGGCCGTGACCGGTCCCACGCTGCCGCTTCCGACGTCCCGGCCGGACAGGGTGACCACGGCGGCCACCTCCTTGCCGGTCGAGGTGAGGAACACCTCGTCGGCGATGTGCAGGTCCGTGGGGCTGAGGGGGCGTTCCAGGACCGTCAGCCCGGCCTCCCGGCACAAGGTGATCACGGTGTCCCGGGTGATGCCGGCCAGTAGGTCTCCCGTGTCCGGCGGGGTGACGAGGATGCCGTCCCGCACCGCGAACACGTTCGCCGTGGTCGCTTCGGCGACGTTGCCCGCCCGGTCCAGGAGGATGGCGTCGTCGTATCCGGCCGCGCGGGCCTCGTCGCAGGCGAGGGCGCTGGTCACATAGCCGCCGGCGATCTTCGCCTGGGCGGGGAACGCGTCGCGGGACGGGCGCCGCCAGGTGCTGAGGAGGCAGCTCACCTCCTGCACGTCACCGGCGGTCGGATAGCCGAACGTGGTGATCGACAGCGCGTCGGACACCCCGGCCAACGACACCCCGGGAGGCGTGCCCGGCAGCAGGGAGAGCTTGTGCGCCAGCGGGCGCACGTAGACGTCCGAGTCGTACGCGTTCCTCCGCAGCAGTTCGACGGTGATGTCGATGAGTTCCGGGACCGACCGGGGGATGTCCGTGATCCGCAGCAGCCGGCAGGCGCGCAGCATGCGTGCGTAGTGCTCGTGCGCCCGGAACAGGCACAGCCGTCCGCCCGAGCGGTAGGCGCGGATTCCTTCGAACACGGCGGTCCCGTAGTGCAGGCCCTGTGTGGACAGCGACAGCCGCGGGGCGCGCGCGGGAACGAACTCGCCGCGGTCCCAGGCCCACTCCCCGAGGCCGAGCCGCGGCGGTGGCGCGGAGGGCGCGGTGGCAGGGGTCGGGTCGGCCATCATGCCCTCGCCGCGGCGATCCGCTCGGCCGAGCGCATCTCGACCGAGGTCCCGGCGCCGGGGTCGCGGAGGTCCACCACACGCGCGGCCTTCCAACTGACCATGGCTCCGGTGCTGGTGATGGGGCCGGGGTCGCCGAAACCCACGCTCAGCGTGGTGCCCAGTTCCTCGCGGCAGTCCGTGACGGCCCCTTGGGTGTCCTCGTCCCGGAGCCGGTCCGCTTCGGCGTTCAGGGTCAAGGACAGCAGGTCCACGCCCGTGTCGTCACGGGTCACGGTGATCTGGTAGTCGAGGTAGCCGCGGAAGCGGCGCAGCAGCAGGTTCTCCAGGTCGTAGCCGATGACGACCTGCCCGTTGAGCCGCAGCCGGTCACGGACCCGTCCCACGGGTTCCAGAGCCGGCGCCGGGACGGCGGCGCCCGGGCCGGCCTCCGTCATCCGCACCAGGTCTCCGGTGCGGTAGCGGATCAGGGGCTTGGCACCGGTGTAGAGGTTGGTGACGACGAGTTCGCCGTGACGCACTCCGTCGCGGTCGGGCGCCACGGGCTCGCCGGTGTGGGGGTCGATCACCTCGTAGTGGTTGATCAGTGGTGCGGTGCGCAGGGTTCCGTCGGCGGTGGCCGCGGCGAGGACGGAGGCTTCCTGGGACGCGTAGAGGCAGTTGTGCACCTCGGCCCCCCACAGCGTGCCGATGTTGTCGCGCAGGCTGGGCGAGAGCAGTTCACCGGTGAGCATGAGCAGGTCGAGGGAGAAGTCCCGTCGGAGGTCCAGCCCGGCCTCGACGGCTTTCTGCGCCAGGCGCAGGGCCATGCCCGGGGTGCAGAACAGGCCGGTCACCGGCAGCAGCCGCATGACCTCCAGAGCACGGTCGAACCCGATCACCGGCGAGTGCGGCCACATCTTGGCGACCGTGTGTCCGAGGTTGCGGCAGACGTCCCCGAAGGTGTCCCCGGTGGCGTGCAGCTCGGTGGGGCCGGACACGCCGATGACCTGGCGGTCCCCGTGTGCGGCGAAGATGCCCCGGTAGTAGCCGGTGAGGACGGTGTTGTTGTGGATGCTGTCCCCGTTGGTGCGGGGGCACGGGGTGGGCTGTCCGGTGGTGCCGGTGGTCTCGTAGACCGTCCAGGCCTCGGAGAGCGGCAGCGACAGCATGTCGAACTGGGCCTGCTGCAGATCCGCCTTGGTGGTGAAGGGCAGCTTCCGCAGGTCGCGGATGTGCAGTCCGGACAGTGTCTCGTCGCCGAACCCCGCCAGCCTGTCGCGGTAGAACGGGGATCCGGCGCGGACGTGGGCGAGCACCTCGCGCAGTCTGGCGGTCTGATGGGCGTCGAGGTCGTCGGCCGTCCACTTTCCCGTGCCGTACTCGTCGAACAATCCGCGCAGCTCGTCCGTGAGCGCCGCAGATTCCGGGTCGTATTGCGTGAACACCCAATCCTCCTTCAGCTGTCCGCGAGGTCGACGACGACCCAGTCGGATATCGCTCGCCACTTCTGCACTGACTCCTGGTGGTACGCGTTCACCTGGTACTTCTCCAGCGCAGCGCGATCCGGCAGCACTCCGATCGCGGCGAAGTCGTAGGAGATGTCGCGGTCCACGGTGTTCCAGCCCACCCGCCAGTCGACGAGTTCCGGAACGTGGTCGCCGACCGCCCTGGCGAATTTCTCGGCCTCGGCCACGGACGGAGCGGAGCGCTCAATGCCGTCCTTGAGTTTGAAAAGAACGATGTGCGTGATCACGATTGCCTTTCGGGCAGAAAATCGGCCGACTGCTTCCAGGCGCATCGAGGAGCATGCCACCGTCGCCGACGCCGTTCAACCGACGCATTTCGATGGACGTGGCGTTTCCCGATATTTCGAGACGCCTTGCGCAGGCTTTATCGAATTCTCGGCCCGCGATCTTCTTTTGTGTCCCGCCGACGGGACACACGTGCGCACAAATGAGAGCCCGCTCACCCGCTAAGGGTGGTGAGTGGATCGGGACTCGATCACATCCAGCACCTCGGCGGCGCGGTCGACGAGATACATGTGATCGCCCGGAAATTCCTTGTAGGTGAATTCGCCCGCCGTGGTCGCGTCCCGCCACTGCCGGGCCTCTTCCGCGGTGACCAGGCCGTCGGACTCGCCGCGCAGTGAACAGATCGGCACCGAGACCGGCTCGTCGGTGCTCGGGACGTAGTTCTCGTGCATCTCGCAGTCGGCCTGGAGCACGGGGAGGATCAGTTCACGCATCTCCGGGTGGTCCAGGGCCTCGTGCCGGAACCCCGCGAACTCCTCGACCCGGCTCAGGAACTCCTCGTCCGGCAGACCCGTCGCCCGCCGCTCGCGCCGGGTCCACGGCCCCGGCGAGCCGCTGACGACCAGCAGCTCGACCTGCACGTCGCGCGTACTCAGCAGGTGCACCAGTTCGTACGCGAGCACCGCGCCCAGGCTGTGCCCGAACAGCACGGCGCGGGTCCCGGCGCCGAGTTCCGCGACGATGTCGTCGACCGAGTTCTTGGCGGCCTCGACGACATTGCGGTACGGCGTTTCAAGGAACCGCTTCTCCCTGCCGGGCAGGGCGACCGGGACCACCCGCCACCGGTCGCCGGCCGGCTCCCGCCACGGGTGGAAGAACGAGGGACCCGCTCCCGCGAACGGCACGCACAGCAGCGCGGCCCCTTCGCGGCGGTCCGTGGACGTACCGGGTCCTGTCGTGCCGGGTCCTGTCATCCGGACCAACTCCCCTTGTCGGTAAGGCGGCAGCGGTTCGTCGAACCGGTTCTGTGGCAGCACCGTCCGCTCATGTCGCCGGCTCCGCCGGCTTGCGGTCGACGACACCCATGACGTCGGCCACGGCGGCCGGCATGTTCATCTCGTGGTGGGTGGCGCGCAGGTGTTTCCGACCGGGCGGCCGATCGGCGCGCCCTCCCCCGCCTTCACGCGCGCCTCGGAGCACCACGTCACCGTCTCGGTCGGGCCGTACATGTTGAACACCTCGGCGGCCTGCTTCGCCGGGGTCTCGGCCAGGCGTACCGGCACGGCCTGCACCGCGGTGACTCCCTGGCGGCGTATCAGATCCAGCACGGCGGACGGGTCGGCGACGGTGTCCTTGCCGGCCACCACCATGGCCGCTCCACCGGTGAACGGCAGGTACAGCTCGGTGTCGGCCATGTCGAAGGCCACCGTCGTGCTGAACAGCATCCGGTCCGCGGACGACAGCGGGAACCGCCGCCGCGTCGTGGCCAGGTAGTTCGCCACGGCGCCGCGCGGGATCGCCACACCCTGCGGCTGCCCCGTCGAGCCCGACGTGCAGATCACGTACCGGGTGTTCTCCGGCCGGACGACCACGTCCGGTGCCGTGTCCGGACAGGCTGCCCGGTCCACGCTCGCCAGTGCCTCGGTGTCGAGCACCAGCAGCGGATCGGCGTGCCGGAGGATGGAGTCGACGCGGGAGCGCGGGTGGTCCGGATCGCTCGGGACGTAGGCTCCGCCCGCCTTGATCACCGCCGGCAGCGCCACCACGAGGTTCACGGTCCGGGGCAGGCACACGGCGACCCGCGACTCCGCCCGCACCCCGCGTCCGGCGAACCAGTGCGCCAGTGTGCCGGTGCGCCAGGAGGCGCACCGCCTCCACCAGGTCCAGGGTCGGCTCGGCGGTGTCGTTCACCTCCACCAGGAGCTGCCGCCGTTCCGCCGCGCTCAGCACGTCGACGTCCCGGCGGGCGTTGTAGGCCTCGGCCGGATCCCGCAGCAGCGGCGCTCCCGAGCTGCCGTCGGTGGCGATGTGGTGGATGACCAGGGCCAGCACGTGTTCGTCGGGTGAGCAGCGGAACGGGCGTACCTGGAGCGGGGGTTCGGCCGCCGGGTCGAACCGGTGGGCGAAGGCCTCCTCGACCGCGCCGGACACCTGCTCCGGCGCCGCGGTGAGCGCGGCCCGGTCCAGGGATCCGGTCAGCCGGAAGGCCGCAGGCATGTTCCAGTTCCGCGACCCGCCCTCCAACTCGTGGAGGATCCCCATACGCCGTTGTGCGAATGACAGCGGAATCACTGCCTTCACTCCTCTACGAACATCTTGCGCAGGCCGGGACGACGGGGAGCGGCCGATTCCTCCGACCACGCGGCGAGCGCGGCCACCGTCGGCAGGTCGAAGATCTTGCGGATGGGTATCTCGATGCCCATCTCGGCGCGGACGCGGCTGATCAGCCGGGTGGCGAGCAGGGAGTGCCCGCCGAGGTCGAAGAAGCCGTCGTCGATCCCGACCTGGTCCACGCCGAGCACCTCGGCGAACAGCTCGGCCAGACTCTTCTCGCGGGTGGTACGGGGGGCGCGATAGGCGGCGCCGAGGTACTCCGGCTCGGGCAGCGCGTTGCGGTCCAGCTTGCCGTTCGGGTTGAGCGGCAGCCGGTCCAGGAGCACGAAGGCGGACGGCACCATGAAGTCCGGCAGCCGGCTCGCGACGAAGGCGTGCAGTTCCTTGGTCTCCGGGCCGCCGACGTCACCGCTCGCCCCGGGGTCGCCGGTGAGGGCGGGTACGACATAGGCGACCAGTTGTTTGCCGGAGCCGCTGCCCCGCCCGTCGCGGGCGATGACGGCGGCGTGCGCCACGCCGGGGTGCGCGGTGAGCGCGGCCTCGACCTCCGCGGGTTCGACGCGGAAGCCCCGCACCTTGACCTGCGCGTCGCCGCGGCCGACGTATTCGAGCCGGCCCTCGGGGCTCCACCGGCCCAGGTCTCCGGTGCGGTACATGCGCGAACCGGCGGGACCGTACGGGTCGGGGACGAAGCGCTCGGCGGTCAGGGAGGGGCGGCAGTGGTAGCCGCGGGCCACGTTCCCGGCGACGTACAGTTCGCCGACCGCGCCCGGCGGCACCGGGGTCAGACCGTGGCCGAGGAGGTAGGCACGCATGTTGCCGATCGGGGCGCCGACGGGCGCGCTGCCCGTCAGGTCGCGGGTGTCGTCGTCGGCGGTGAACATGGTGGCGTAGAACGACTCGGTCTGCCCGTAGGCGTTGAGGACCCGGACCCCCGGGAAGGCCTCCTGTGTCCTGTCGACGAGCGACATCGGCAGGGCCTCGCCGGCGAAGACGACCGCCGTCAGCCTGGTGCGGGCCGCGATGTCGTCGAGGAGTTCGGCGAACGCGGACGGCACGGCGGCGATGATCCCGTCGCCCCGCGCACTGCCTTCGCCGAGGGCCAGGATGTCCTGGACGACTTCGAGGACACCGCCGTTGGCCAGGGGTGTGAAGATCTCGAAGGCCGAGGCGTCGAAGTTGATCGACGTGGTGGCGAGGATCCGCCCGCCCGGCTCCAGCCCGACGAGGGAGGGCAGCCGCAGCACGCCGTTCACCACTGCTTTCTGGCTGTAGGCGACGCCCTTGGGCTTGCCCGTGGAGCCGGAGGTGTACATGACGTACGCCAACTGCCCGGCATGCACGGATAGTTGGAGGCCGGTGGCGTCCCCGGACAGGTCGAGCGCGTCCATGAAGAGGTCCGGGGCGTCGTGCTCCGGAAGCACGCCGACCGTCGCCCGGTCGGTCAGCACGAGACGCGGCCGGGCCTCCTCGAAGATCGCCGCGAGGCGGTGGCTGGGGTACTTGGGGTCGACCGGCAGGTAGGCGCCGCCTGCCTTCAGGACCGCGAGCAGGGCGACCACCAGGTTCACCGACCGCGGCAGCGACACCGCGACCAGCGACTCCGAGCCCACGCCCCGTTCGACGAGTTGGTGCGCCAGGCGGTCGGCCCGGGCGTTCAGCTCACGGTAGGTGAGCGAGCCGTCCTCGGCGACCACCGCCGTCTCGTCGGGCGTGCGCGCCACCTGCGCCTCGACGAGTCCGGCGAGCGTGAGGTCCGGAGTAGGAGCGGCCGTGTCGTTGAACCCGACGAGGAACCGGTCGCGTTCGGTCTGCCGCAGAACGTCGAGCTGCGCGATCTTCAGGTCCGGGGTGGCCGCCAGCTGTTCCAGGACCCGCACGAACCGGGCCGCGTACGTCTCCACCGTGTCCCTGGCGAAGACGCCGGTCGCGTACTGGAGGAGGAACGTCAGGTGCGTGTCGACGGCCGCCATGAGGGCCAGGGGGTAGTGGGTGCCGTTGGAGGGCCGCAGACCGGTGATGGCGATGCCGTCCGCGGCGTCGGCGGCGGAGTTCAGTCCGTCCCGGTCGACCGGGTACGACTCGAAGACGATCAGCGTGTCGAAGAGGTTCTGCAGCCCCACGGACTGCTGGATCTCCGTGAGCCCGTGGTGGTGGTGCTCGACGAGGCGGGCCTGCCGGCTCTGCAGCCGGGTGAGTACCTCGGCGAGGGTGTCGCCGGGCTCGTACCGGACGCGTACCGGCAGGGTGTTGATGAACATCCCGACCATCGTCTCGACGTCCGGTACGGCGGGCGGACGGCCGGAGACGGTGGCGCCGAACACCAGGTCGCGGCGGCCGGTGAGCTGGCCGAGCAGCAGTGCCCAGGCGCCCTGCACCAGGGTGTTGACGGTGACGCCCAGGTCGGACGCCACCCGGTTCAGGCGGTTCTCCACGTCTCGGGGCAGCTCGAACGCGACCTGGTCGAGTCCGTCGCCGCCCGTGGCTCCGGGAGCGAGCAGGGTCGGTTCCTCGACCCCGTCGAGCTCGGCCGCCCATGCCCGTGCGGCCTCGTCCTGGTCCTGCCGGGCACGCCAGGCCAGGTACTCGCCGTAGCTCCGTGTCCTCGGCAGGCCGGTGGTGTCGCCGTGGGAGCCGTACAGCAGGAGCAGGTCCCGCATTAGCAGGGGCGAGGACCAGCCGTCGGCCAGTGAGTGGTGGACGGTCATCACCAGTTCGGCCCGGCCGGGTTCGAGGGCGACGAGTGCCAGCCGCAGCAACGGCGGGGTGCGTACGTCGAAGTGGGCGGCCTGGTCCTCGGTGAGGAAGCGCTCGAACCTCTCGGTGCGCTCCGCCTCGCCGTACCCCGTCAGGTCGAGGTGCTGCCAGGGCAGGGTCACCCCTCGTGCCGGAACCACCTGCGCGAGGTCGCCGTCGGCCCGGTCGACGAAGGCCGCGCGCAGGCTGGCGTGGCGTTCGAGCAGCATCTGCCCGGCCCGGCGCATCCGCTCCGGATCGACGTCGCCGGAGACATGGAACACGAGTTGCACGTGGTAGGCGTCGAACGAGGAGTCGGCCAGCATCGAGTGGAAGATGATCCCCGACTGCGCCGAGGTCACCGGCCACACCTCGGTGAGGGGGCCGTACACGGCCTCCCAGGCGTCGATCTCCCGCTGGCTCACGGGGACCAGCGGGGCGTCCGTCGGAGTCAGGCCCCCGGCGTCGGGGGTCGCGGCGTGCCGGGCCAGGGCGGTCAGCGCCCGCACCCACAGCTCGGCCAGCTCGGTGACCTCCTCGGCGGAGAGCAGGCCGGTCGGGAAGCCGAAGTAGGCGGTCAGTTCTTCACCGGCTCCGGTGTCGGTGGCCACCGCGTTGATCTCCAGTGCCGACAGCACCGGCATGTCCGCGTCCGGGGCGGCGATCAGGTCCTGCCGGGTGGTGTCCGGGGTCCAGCCCTGACCCCGCAGCTCCTCGGGGAGGTCGGCGCCGGACGTACGACCGAGGTAGTTGAACCCGATCTGCGGTTCACGGCCGGCGGACAGCGCGGTGGAGGTCTCCGGGTTGAGGTGGCGCAGCAGGCCGAAGCCGATGCCGTCGCCCGGAACCGCCCGCAGCTGTTCCTTGACGGCCTTGACCGCCCGTCCGGCGGCCGGGCCGCCGGCGAACGCGTCGGCCAGGTCGACACCGGTCACGTCCAGCCGCACCGGATACATCGCGGTGAACCAGCCCACCGTGCGTGACAGGTCGGCTCCGGGCACCGCCTCCTCTTCCCTGCCGTGCCCTTCCAGGCGGACCAGCGCCGAGGGCCCGTCCACGCCCCGCGTCCGGCGCCAGCGGGCCAGCGCCAGGGTCAGGGCCGCCAGCAGCACGTCGTCGGCACCGCCCCGGAAGAGCGCGGGCGCCTTGGTCAGCACGGTCTCGGTGACGTCCGCCGGCACCTGCACGCGTACCGTCTCCACGGTGGCGGCGGTGTCCCGCGCCGGGTCCCGCTCCCGCGCTCCGAGGAGCGGCTCGTCCTCGCTCAGGATTCGCTGCCACACGGGCAGTTCCGCGACCCGCTCGGGACGCGCCGCCTCGTCGGCGAGGGCGTGTGCCCAGCGGCGCATCGAGGTTCCGCCCGCTGCCGGTCGCGGGGTGCGGCCGGCGCGGACCTCCTTCCAGGCGGCTACCAGGTCCGGCACGAGGAGCCGCCACGACACCCCGTCGACGACCAGGTGGTGCAGCACGATCAGCAGCCGGTCGGCGTCCGTGTCGGAGGTGAACCACACGAACTGCGCCATGACGCCCGCGTCGGGGTCCAGCCGGTCGGCGGCAGCGTCCAGCTCGGCCTGCGCGTCGGCGTCGGTGCGGGTGACCTGGGTCAGCAGCGCGTCGGCGGCCACGCTGCCGGCCGGTTCCGCCCAGAGCCCCTGTTGCTTCCGGTCCAGCCGGGAACGCAGCGCATCGTTTCGGTCCAGCACGGCCTGCACCGTCGCCACCAGCCCGGCGCGGTCGATGTCCTCGGGCAGCGTCAGCATCATGGACATGCAGAGCCGGCCGAGGCCGCCGCCGAGCCCGAGCACGTGCTTCGCCGTCGGCGGCAGCGGAACCCAGCCCACACCGCCGCCCGGCAGCTCCGCCAGAACGACCCGCTCCTGGGCGCGGCCCGCGACCAGCTCCGCGAGCTGCGCGACCGTGGGGTGCTCGAAGATCTCCCGCGTGCTCACCTCGATGCCGCGGGCCCGGGCCCGGGCGACGACCTGGATGGAGCGGATGCTGTCGCCGCCGCTGGCGAAGAAGTCGCTGTCGATGCCGACGTTGTCCACGCCGAGCACTTCGGCGAACAGCGAGCCGAGGGTCTCCTCGACCTGGTCGCGCGGGGCTCGGCCGGTCGACGTCTGCCCGTGGTCCGGCACGGGCAGCGCCCGCTGGTTCAGTTTCCCGCTGGGGGTCAGCGGGAGCTCGCCGAGCGGTACCAGCGCGGGGGGAACCATGTAGTCGGGCAGACGCCCGCGCAGGTACTCGGGCAGTTCGAGGAGGAGCGCGCCGAGCGACCTGGCCAGGGCGGGGTTGTTCGCCCGCTCCCGCCCGCCCGCGCCGCCGCCGGGGACGAACGAGCCCGAGACGTCCCGCCGCCCGCCGGGCCGCGCCGGGAGCAGCACCGCGTCGAAACACCGCACGTCCCTGCCCGACCAGGTGAGGACGACCTCGCGGCCGTGCTCGCCGGCCCACCGGAGCACCTCGTGCGGATCGACCGGTTCACCGGGCGGGGACGCCTGGTCGAGGAGGCCCGTCGCCACGGTCAGGGCGACCTCCTCGACCAGACGCGCGTTGGGTATCCCGGTCACCCGCACCGGTCCGCGCGCCCGGTCCGCGTGATGGCCGAGGTCGGCGAGGCCGTGCACATCCCTGCCCCATGGCAGCACCGGGGCGCCGGCCACGTCGAGCAGGTCGGCCGGACGCTTGTGCAGGACCACCTCGTAGCGGTGCCGGGTCAGTTCGTTGTGCGCCTGCCCGGGCTTCAACCGGATGTCGACCGCGACCGAACCGTCCTGCGACCACTCGGTGAACCACTCCGGGGCGACGGTCAGTTCCCGCTCGGCCAGCAACTCCCTGGTCACCAGCGTCCGCAGTTCCTCGGGCGAGGCGTGCGGGTGGGCCGCCCGCTGCACGGCGGTCAGCATCAGGCGGCGTGTCGCCGCGTTGCGGACGTCACCGACGACGACCCGGCCGCCCGGCACGAGGAGGTCCATCACCTGGCGCAGCACCTGGTCGAGGTACTCGACGCTCGGGAAGTACTGCACCACCGAGTTGAGCACCACCGTGTCGAACCGGCCGCGGGGCAGACCGGAGACGTCGTCGGCCGCCTGGGCGCTCACCCGGACCCGGTCGCCGTGTCCGGCCTGCGCGCTCTGGGCCCGGACGCGGTCCACCACTGTGGCCGAGATGTCGGTGCCCCAGTACTCCTCGACCTCTCCGACGATCTTCGCCAGCAGCAGGCCGGACCCCACACCGATCTCCAGCACCCGCCGCGGCGCGAACTGCAACACCTGCGCGACCGCCGCGTCCTGCCACGCGAGCATCTGCTCGTGTGGGATCGGCTCACCGGTGTAACTGGAGTTCCAGCCCTGGAAGTCCTCGCCCAGCGCCTCGTCGCCGGAACCGGCGTAGCTGTCGTCGTAGAGGTCACGCCACTCGTCCACCTGGGAGTCGGCGTCGGCCACCGCGGCAGCGTACGGCTGGGGCACCACGTACCCCACCAACTGCCGGTCGCCCAGCTGGTTCTCCCGCACCACGACCGCGGCCTGCGACACGCCGGGGTGGCTCGTGAGCGCGTGCTCGATCTCCCCCAGCTCGATACGGAAGCCGCGGATCTTGACCTGGGAGTCGGTTCTCCCGAGGTATTCGAGCTGGCCGTCCCTGCTCCACCGCACCAGGTCCCCGGAGCGGTACATCCGCGTTCCCGGCGTTCCGAAGGGGCAGGCCACGAACCGGCTCGCGGTCAGGCCCGGCCGCCCCAGGTAACCCCGGGCGAGCCCGGGGCCGGCGATGTAGAGCTCGCCGGCGACTCCGGGCGCGACCGGGCGCAGGGCGGTGTCCAGCACGTACGCCTGGGTGTTGGCGATCGGCCGTCCGATGGGCGGGACACGGCCGTCACCCACCATCGGCGCGCTCATCGCGGCGCACACGGTGATCTCGGTCGGCCCGTAGCCGTTGATCATCCGTCGTCCGGGCGACCACTGCGCCACCAGTTCCGGTGTGGAGGCCGAGCCGCCGACCACCAGGGTCTCCACCGTCGGCAGCGACCCCGTGGGCAGGGCCGCCAGCACCGCCGGCGGCAAGGTCGCGTGGGTCACCCGGTGGGCGGCGATCGTCTCGATCAACGGTTCGCCCGCGGCCAGTTCGTCCGGGCCGGCCAGCACCAGCGTCGCTCCGGCCAGCAGGGACATGCCCCACTCCCACAGCGAGGCATCGAAGCTCGGCGAGGCGAACTGCAGCACCCGGCTGGCCGGCGTGACCCGGAGCCGCTCGGCCTCGGTGGCGACCAGGCCGGCCAGTCCCGAGTGAGTGACCGCCACTCCCTTCGGGGTCCCGGTCGAACCCGACGTGTAGATCACGTACGCCGTGTTGGCCAGGGCGACCGGGGCGCGGCGGTCCGTGTCGGTCACCGGTCCCGCGTCGGCGGCGGCCAGTGCCGCGGCGACGCCGGGATCGTCCAGCCGGAGCACGGGGACGGACAGCCGCGGCATCTGCTCCCCCGACGCGGCGTCCTCGATCACCAGGACGGCCCCGGAGTCGGCCACCATGAACGCCACACGCTCCGCCGGGTAGGCCGGGTCCACCGGCAGGTACGCCCCGCCGGCCTTCAGCACGCCCAGGATCGCCACGGTCCACTCGACCGAGCGGGACAGTGCCACCGCCACCACCGACTCGGGGCCCACACCGCGCTCGGCCAGTACCCGTGCCAGCCGGTTGGCCCGCTCCTCGATCTCCCGGTAGCTGAGTTCCAGGTCTCCGCGGACCACCGCCACGGCGTCCGGCGTGGCGGCGGCCCGTTCGGTGAAAAGCGCGTCGAAGGTCCGCTCCGGGACGTCCGCCGCCGTGTCGTTGGCCTCGCGCAGCAGCCAGTGGCGTTCCTCCTGCGAGAGCACGTCGATGCTGCCGATCGGCACGGCCGGGTTGCCCAGCACCTGCTCCAGGACGCGTACGAATCTGTCGACGACGCCCTCGGCCGTGGTGTGGTCGAAGAGGTCGGTCGCGTACTCCAGCAGCCCGTGCGTGCCGCCGGACGCGTTCGGGACGATGTTGAAGAGCAGGTCGAACTTGGCCGTGCCGGTGCCCACGGGCAGGGGGGTGACCCGGAGCCCCGGGATCTCGATCTCGCCCCACACGAACTGCCAGCCCAGCGCCGTCTGGAACAGGGGCATGTACGCGGTGGTGCGGTCCGGGTTGAGCAGCTCGACCAGCCGCTCGAACGGCACGTCCTGGTTGTCGTACGCGGCGAGGGCCTTGTCCCGCACCTGCTCCAGGACGTCGGTGAACGACGGGTTCCCCGACAGGTCCGCGCGCAGTACCCAGGTGTTGACGAAGAAGCCGATCAGGTCGTCGAGTTGCTCGTCGCCGCGCCCCTCGATCGGGCTGCCGATCGGCACGTCCTCGCCCGCGCCCAGCTTGTTCAGCAGCACCACCAGCACGGCCTGGGCCACCATCGGTGCCGTGGCGCCGTGGTCGGCCGCCAGCTTCTGCACGCCCGACAGCAGTTCGGGTGCCAGTACGAAGGGGACCTCGCCGCCGCGGTGGCTGGCCGTCGTCGGCCTCGGCCGGTCCAGCGGCAGTTGCAACGGTTGCGGAATCTCGGCCAACTCCTTTTTCCAGTAGGCCAATTGCTCCGCGATGGTGCTCTTTGGGTCGGCTTCGTCACCCAGCAGCTGCCGCTGCCACAGCGTGTAGTCCTTGTACTGCACGGACAGCGGCGTCCACTGCGGCGCACTCCCCCCGTGGCGGGCCGTGTACGCCGACACCAGGTCCCTGACGAACGGCGCTATCGACGCCCCGTCCGCGGCGATGTGGTGGAAGACGAACACCAGGACGTGCTCCTGCGGAGCGAGCCGCAGCACGGTCGTGCGCAGCGGAAGCTCCGTGTCCAGGTCGAACGGCTCGCAGGTGACCTCGTGCAGGGCGGTGTCCACGGCGTCCGCGGCCACGTCGACCACGTGGAAGGGGTGCACCGCCTCCTCGGGAGGCAGGATCCGCTGCTCCGGTGTGCCGTCCGTGTTCTCGACGATCAGGGTGCGCAGACTCTCGTGCCGGTTCGTGACGTCCGTCACCGCGGCGGCCAGGGCCGTCGTGTCCAGCGTCCCCTCCAGGCGCAGCACGAACGGGACGTTGTAGGTCGCGGACGGGCCTTCCAGCTTGTGCAGGATCCACATCCGGCTCTGGGCGAAGGACAACGGGATCATCGACGGTTCTCCTGTACGTTCATCGGACGCAGCTGGGGACGATTCGACGTGGCGAGCTTCTCGATCTGCTCGGCCAGCTGGGCGACGGTCGGGTTGCGGAACACCGTCGTGACCTTCACGTCGGTGCCGAGTTCGCTGCGGATGCGGCCGATCAGCCGGGTGGCCAGCAGCGAATGTCCTCCGTGGTCGAAGAAGTCGATGTCGATGCCGACCTCCTCCACGCCGAGCAGCTCGGCGAACAGCCGGCAGAGGACTTCCTCGCGGTGGTTGCGCGGCCCTCGTCCGGACACCGCTTCCGCGTGGTCGGGGGCGGGGAGCGCGTTGCGGTCGAGCTTCCCGCTCGCCGTCGTGGGGAACGCGTCGAGCGACACGATCGCCGAGGGCACCATGTACTCCGGCAGCCGCCCCCGCACCAGCTCCGTCAGGGCGGTCGGATCCAGCTCCGAGGAGTCCGCCGTACGGTCGCCCGGCACCACGTAGGCGACCAGCCGCTGGTCGTCGGCGCGGTCCTCGCGCACCACGACGACCGCGTTGTCGACGTCCGGGTGCGCGGTCAGCGCCGACTCCACCTCGCTCAGCTCGATCCGGAAGCCGCGGACCTTGACCTGGAAGTCGGTACGGCCGAGGTACTCGACCTGGCCGTCCCGGCTCCAGCGCACCAGGTCTCCGGTGCGGTACATCCGCGTTCCCGGCGCTCCGAAGGGGCAGGCCACGAAGCGGTGCGCGGTCAGCGCGCTCTGCCCTAGGTAGCCGCGGGCGAGACCGGCCCCCGCGAGGTAGAGCTCACCGGCCACTCCCGGCGCGACCGGACGCAGCGCCGCGTCCAGCACGTACACCTGGGTGTTCCACACCGGGGTGCCGATCGGCACCCGGTCCGCCCCGGGCACGTGCTGCCACGCCGTGACCTCGACGGCCGCCTCGGTGGGCCCGTAGAGGTTGTGCACACCGCAGTCGGGCAGCAGGCCGACCACCTTGTTCGCCAGGGTCGCCGGGAACGCCTCACCCGCGACCTCCATCCAGCGCAGGCTGTCGCACTGCTTCGCCGCGGGCTCGGCGACGAACGCCTCCAGCAGGGAGGGCACGAAGTCCGCCCCCGTCACCCGCTCCCGCTGGATCAGCTCGGCCAGGTAGGCCGGGTCCCGCCGCCCGGCCGGGCGGGCGATCACCACGGCCGCGCCCACCTGCAACGGCGCGAACAGCTCCGGCACCGACACGTCGAAGCTCGTCGACGTGCTCAGCAGCACCCGGTCCTGGGGGCCGACGTCGAAGTGCGCCAGGCCCCACGCCAGCCGGTTCATGATCGACCGGTGTGACACCTGCACGCCCTTGGGGCCGCCGGTGGAACCGGAGGTGAAGATGACGTACGCGGCGTTGTCCGGTGACAGCCGCCGCTCGGGCGTCGTGGCCGGGTACGCGGACACGTCCGGCAGCGCCCCGTCGAGCACCAGCAGCGGCCTGGCGCCGTCCAGGACGTGCCGCACCCGGTCCTCGGGCAACTCGGTGTCGATGGGCACGTAGGCCGCGCCCGCCTTGACCACCGCGTAGATCGCGACCATCAGGTCCACCGAGCGGGGCAGGCGCACGCCGACCAGCCGCTCGGGTCCCGCGCCCTGCTCGACCAGCCAGTGCGCCAGCCGGTTCGCGCGCCGGTCGAACTCCCGGTAGGTCAGCCTTTCCCGCTCGCCGATCAGCGCGACGAGGTCCGGCGTGCGCTCCACCTGGGCCTCGAACGCGCCCGGCAGGGTGTCCGGTGGCACCGGGTGGGCGGTGTCGTTGATCCGCCGCACCAGCCGGTCGCGCTCCTCCTCGGCCAGTACCTCGACCGAGCCGACCGGCACCGTCGGGTCGTCGAGTATGTGGTCCAGGACCCGGACGAGCCGGGCGGCGATCACCTCGGCCGCCTGCCGGTCGTACAGGTTGTTCTGGTAGTCCAGCGAGGTCCGCAGGTAGGGGTCGGAGGCGTTGAGCGTGAGCGGGTAGTGCGAGCCCGCGTAGGGCCGGATGCCGTCGATCGTGAATCCCGCGGCGGCGTTGGCGTCGACGATGCCGGCCCGGTCGATGGGGTAGTTCTCGAACACGACGATGGTGTCGAAGAGGGCGGGCAGGCCGACGTCGCGCTGGATGTCGGCGAGCCCGTAGTGGTGGTGGTCGAGCAGCGCGGTCTGCCGGTTCTGCAGGTCGGTGACGACCTGCGCGACGCTGTGGTCGGGACGGCAGTACGCCCTGGTGGGCAGCGTGTTGATGAACAGGCCGACCATCTCGTCGGAACCGGCCAGTTCGGCCGGGCGGCCGTTGACGGCGGCTCCGAACACCACGTCCTGCTGCCCGGTCAGCTTCGACAGCAGGATGCCCCACGCGCCCTGGAGGAGGGTGTTCAGCGTGACACCGAGTTCCGCGGCCCGCCGGGCCAGTGCACGGCCCTTGTCGATCGACAGCGGTACCTCGACCCGTCCGAGGGCGGACGCCGTCTCCTGGACGGGGGCGTTGGGGGCCACCAGCGTGGGCCGGTCGAACCCGCTGAGCTCGTCGGCCCAGCGGGCGGCCGACGCCTGCCGGTCCCGGGTGGACAGCCAGGTCAGGTAGTCGCCGTAGCCGCGGACCGGGCCGAGCCCGTCGGTCCTGGAGTACAGCCGGATCAGATCCTTGATCACCACCGGTGACGACCAGCCGTCGAACAGGGTGTGGTGCGCCGTGATGACGAGCTTCGCCTGCCGCGGCCCGCAGGTGAGCAGGGCCAGGCGCAGCAGCGGCGGCCTGGTGGGATCGAGCCGGTCGGCCCGGTCGTCGGCGAGGGCCCGGTCCAGCGCCGCCTCCTGCTCGGCCGTCGTGCGACCGGTCAGGTCCAGGTGGAGCCAGGGCAGTACGACGTGGTCGGCCACGATCTGCACCGGATCTCCGTCGGCCGCGGTGAGGAACGCCGAGCGCAGGTTGGGGTACCGGTCCACGAGTGCCTGTCCGGCGGCCCGCATGCGGGCCGGGTCCACATGCCCGGACAGGTGCAGCACGAACTGCATGTGGTAGACGTCGAAGGAGCCGTCGGCGAGGGCGGCCTCGAACTGGATCCCGGACTGGCCCGGCGCCTGCGGCCACACCTCGGTCAGCGGGCCGTAACGCCGCTCCCAGGCCTCGATCTCGTCCTGCCGCACCGAGACCAGCGAGGCGTCCGAGGGCGTGAGCCCGCCGGTCCCGGGCTGTGCGGCGTGCGCGGCCATGCCGTGCAGCACCTCCAGCCACAGCTCGGCCAGTTCACCGGTCCGCTCGCGGGACAGCAGGCCGGTGGGAAACATGAAGGCCGTCTGCAACCGGGTGCCGTCGGGGGTGTCCACGGCGAAGGAGTTGACTTCGAGCGCGGACAGCGCGGGCAGATCCGGATCGGGCATCGCAAGCAGCTCGGCGGACCAGGACGCCGGTCCCCACCCGTCGGCGCGCAGGTGCTCGGGCACATCGGCGGCCGAGATCCGGCCGAGGTAGTTGAATCCGATCTGGGGATCCGGGTACTGGGCGAGCTGTGCGGCGGTCTCCGGATTGAGGTGGCGCAGCAGGCCGTACCCGACGCCCTTGTCCGGGACCTGGCGCAACTGCTCCTTGACCAGCTTGATCGCCCTGCCGGCCGCGGGACCGCCCGCCAGAACGTCGGCCGGCTCGACCTCGCGGACGTCGATCCGCACCGGGTACATGCTCGTGAACCACCCGACGGTGCGGGTGAGGTCGGCCCCGGGGACGATGTCCTCCTCGCGCCCGTGTCCCTCCAGGCGGACCAGGGTCGAGCGGTCCGCACCGCGCCACCGGTCGACCGCCAGGACGAGCGCGGCGAGCAGCACATCGGTCGCGGTCGCCCGGAACACCGCGGGGAGCCTGCCCAGGACGGCCTCGGTGACGTCGGCGGGGACCTGTACCCGCACGGTGTCGACCGTGGACATCACGTCCACCGCCGGGTCGAACGGCCGGGTGCCGAGCGGGGGTTCGGGCGTCTCCAGCAGGTCGCGCCAGTACGGGAGTTCCGCTTCCCGCTCCGCGGAGAACGCCTCGTCCTCCAGAGCGGACGCCCAGCGGCGGGCCGAGGTGCCGACCTCGGGCAGCTCGGGCGTGCGGCCGGCCCGGACCTGCTGCCAGGCCTCGGCGAAGTCCGACATGAGGATGCGCCAGGAGACCCCGTCCACCACCAGGTGGTGCAGGACCACGAGCAGCCGGCCCGCACCCGTCCCGGGGGCGAACCAGACGAAGTCCGCCATGGTCCCGGCCTCCGGATCGAGCCGCCCGACCGCGTCGTCCAGTTCCGCCCTCGCCGCGTCGAGGGAGGAGGGCTCGTCCCACCGGCCGTCGCAGGCGACCCGGCGGATCAGGTCGGCCGCCCGAACGGATCCCGCGGGCCGTACCACGAGCAGGGGCTCGTCGCCGCGCACCAGCCGTGCCCGCAACAGGTCGTGCCGGTCCAGGACGGCGTCCAGTGTCGCGGTGAGACCGCCGACGTCGATGCCGGCGGGCAGCTCCAGCACCATCGACATGGCGAAGCGGTCGACGCCGCCGCCCTGTGCGAACACCTGCCGTGCCACCGGCTGCAACGGCATCGGGCCGACCCCGCCGCCGTCCAGCTCCGCGAGCGCGGGACCCCGATCCTGTCGGGCGGACGCCACCTCGGCGAGGCCCGCCACCGTGCGGTACTCGAAGATCTCCCGCGTGGTGAGGTCCAGGCCCCGGGCCCGCGCCCGCGCCACCACCTGGATCGACCGCAGGCTGTCCCCGCCGACGGCGAAGAAGTCGTCGTCGACACCGACGCGTTCCACACCGAGCACATCGGCGTAGGCCGCGGCGACGATCGCCTCGGCCTCGGTGCGCGGTTCCCGGTAGGTCTCGCCCACGAACTCCGGTTCGGGCAGCGCCGAGCGGTCCAGCTTGCCGGTCGGCCCGAGCGGCATCCGGTCGAGGGCCACGAAGGCCGAGGGAACCATGTAGTCGGGCAGCCGGGCCGCGACGAACGTGCGCAGCTCGGCGGCCGAGGCACCGGCCAGCACGTCCACGTCGCCGATCCCGCCGGCGCCGTCGTCACCCACGGCTCCCTCGCCGGCGTGCACCACGTACGCGACCAGCCGCCGCCCGCCCGAGGGCAGCTCGCGGCTGATCACGACCGCCTCGCTGATCCCGGGGTACGCGGTGACCGCGGCCTCCACCTCGGCGGTCTCGATGCGGAAGCCCCGCACCTTCACCTGGCCGTCGCTCCGGCCGAGGCACTCCAACTGACCGTGCGCGTTCCAGCGGGCCAGGTCGCCCGTGCGGTACATCCGCTCGCCCGCCGGGCCGAAGGGGTTGGCCACGTAGCGCTCGGCGGTCAGGCCCGGGCGACCGTGGTAGCCACGGCCGAGGCAGGTTCCGACCACGTACAGCTCACCGACCGCGCCCTGCGGCACGGGGGCCAGCCCCGGGCCGAGCACGTAGGCACGCATGTTGCCCAGCGGGGTGCCGATCGGCGCGACCTCGCCCTGCGACCATTCCTCGGACGCCGGGAGAGAGAAGGTGGTGGCGTAGAAACTCTCGCTCTGCCCGTAGGAGTTCACGACCTGCACGCCGGGCAGGGCCTCGCGCACCTGTCTCACCAGCCGGGCCGGGAGCACGTCGCCCGCGAACACGACCGTGCGCACGTCCGTGGTCCTGCGCAGGTGGCCCACCAGTTCCCCGAGCACCGAGGGGACCGCGCTGATCACGTGGCCGTTCCAGCCGTCCCGTTCGCCCAGCGCCAGCGCGCTGGAGACGACCTCGGCGCTGCCGCCGGTGGACAGGGTGGTCAGCAGCTCGAAGACCGAGACGTCGAAGTTGACCGACGTGCCGGCGAGCATGCGCCATCCGGGCGGTGCGTCCAGCACGCGCGTCAGTTCACGTACTCCGTTGACGAGGCCGCGGTGGGTGATCGCAGCGCCCTTCGGCGTGCCCGTGGAGCCGGAGGTGTACATGACGTACGCCAGGTTGTCCGGGCTCAGCCGCGCGACGCGGTCCGCGTCGCGCAGCGGCCTGCCGGGCGTGTCCCAGCGCGCGCGCTCGTCGACGTCCACGGTCGTCATGTCGTTCGCCGGCAGGGCCCGTGACGTCGTGGTGTCGGTGACCACGAAGCGCGGACGGGCTTCGGACAGCACGCTCTCGGCGCGGCCGGCGAGGTACTGCGGATCCATGGGCAGATAGCCCGCACCGGACTTGAGGATGCCGAGCAGCCCGGCCACCAGGTCCTCCGCGCGCGGCAGCGCGAGGACCACCAGGTCCTCGGGGCCGGCCCCGAGGCGCACCAGCTCCCAGGCGACGGCGTCGGCCCGGGCGTCGAGCTCCCGGTAGGTCAGCGTCCGGTCGTCGTGCACGATCGCGGGGGCGTCGGGCGTCCTGGCGACCTGGAGTTCGAACAGCTCCGGCACGGTCAGCTCGTCCACCGGTGCGGCGGTGTCGTTGAACGCCACGAGCAGCCGGTCGCGTTCGGCGGCGTCGAGTACGTCGATGCCGCCGATCCGGCGTTCCGGGTCGGCCACGAGTCGGCTCAGCACACGCACGAAGCGGTGCGCGATGCCTGCGGCGGTGTCCTGGTCGAAGAGGTCGGTGCGGTACTCCAGGCGGCATCGCGCCCCGCCCGAGGCGTCCGGGACCAGGTCGAAGAACAGGTCGAACTTGGCGGTGGCGGTCTCCAGCCGCTCGGAGTGGGCGACCAGTCCGGGGAAGTCCAGTTCCGGAATCGACGGCTGCCACGCGAGCATCACCTGGAAGAGCGGGTTGTACGCGGTGGACCGGTCGGGGTTCAGCAGCTCCACCAGCCGCTCGAACGGCAGGTCCTGGTGGTCGTACGCCGACAGGGCCCGCTCCCGTACCCGCTGCAGCAGCTCGCCGAAGGTCGGGTTGCCGAAGAGTTCGACGCGCAGCACCCAGGTGTTGACGAAGAACCCGACGAGTTCACGCAGTTCCTCGTCGGTGCGGCCGGCGATCGGCGCGCCGACGGGTACGTCGTCCCCGCAGCCGAGGTGGTGCAGGAGGACCGCCAGAGCGGAGTGCATGACCATCGAGACCGTGGTGTCGGCCTGCGCGGCGAGCTTCTCCACCGACCGCAGCAGCTCGGGGTCGATCGAGAACGGAATCATGTCGCCGCGGTGGCTCATCGACTTGGGGCGCGGGCGGTCCGTGGGCAGGGCCAGCGGCTGCGCCAGGTCGGCCAGGGTCCGCCGCCAGAAGTCGAGTTGCCGGGCCGCCAGGCTGTCCGGGTCGGACTCGTCGCCGAGCATGTCCCGCTGCCAGAGCGTGTAGTCCGCGTACTGCACCGGCAGCGGCTCCCACGCCGGGGCCCTGCCGTCGCGGCGGGCCGCGTAGGCGGTGGTCAGATCACGGCACAGCGGCCCGAACGACTCGCCGTCCACGGCGATGTGATGCATCACCAAGACGAGGGTGTGCTCACGCGGACCACATCGCACCAGCCGGGCCCTGATCGGGACGTCGGCGGCCAGGTCGAAGGTGGCGGTGGCCGCCTCGTCGACCGCCTTCGCCCGCTCCTGCTCCGTCGCGGCCTCGACGACGCCCAGACCGAACGACTCCGCGCCGGAAGGCAGCACGCGCTGGTGCGGGACGCCGTCGTCGTCCTCGACGACGACCGTGCGCAGTGCCTCGTGCCGGCCGACGACGTCGTGGAGCGCCGCCTCCAGCGCGCCCGCGTTCAGCTCGCCGGTCAGACGCAGGGCGAGAGCGCCGTTGTAGGTCGGCGACGGGCCTTCGAACCGGTCCACGAACCACAGCCGACGCTGCGCGAACGACAACGGGATCATTCTGTCTCCAAATCGGCGGAACCTCGCGGGAGCAGGCCGCTACTCAGCTCTGGTCGAGCACGGTCAACAGTTCGGTGTTGTAGAAGTCGTCCAAGGAGCACGCACCCGACAGCGTGGAGAAGTACCGGTCGATCAGCTCCTGGTGGCCGACCAGTTTCCGCAGCAGTTCGGCCCGCCCCTCGGGCTTGAGCTCGGCCACGTTGAGCGCCCCCTGGTAGTGGCTCAGGGCGTTGCCGTCGAGGTCGTCCTCGTACCGGCGCAGCGCGTCCTGGAGGGCGGCGTCGTCGTACAGGCCCTGCCCGATGTGGCCGGTGAGCGACTGGGCCTGGACGAAGGCCTCGGTGATGCCGCGGGCGGTGATGGAGTCCTTGTGGTTCACCGCGTCCCCCACCAGCGCCCACCCGGGCCCGAAAGCCTTGCGGAAGTAGTTCTCCTGGTGCCCGGTGCCGTACAGCTGCTCCACCCGCTCGCCCGCCGTCATCCGTTCGTACAGCTCCGGTGCCGTCGTGCGGAAGGCGTCGAGGTAGGCGGGTTCCACCGCCTTGCGAACGGCGGAGAACTCCTCCTGCGGGAAGTAGGCCATGAGGAGCGTGAGGTCGTCGTTGGTGGGGATGACGCCGATCCAGCGCCCCTGCCGCTCGTACAGCTCGAAGTGCGCGGGCACCCCGGCCCAGTAGCTGTAGTAGGTGCAGGTCATCCGCGGGTGCTCGATGACGTAGGGCGCGCCGGCCTTGCGGGCGACCAGCGAGCGCATCCCGTCCGCGCCGACGACGAGTCGTGCCCGGTCCGTCGCCAGGGTGCCGCTCGCCGTGGTGTACCGCACACCGACGACCCGGTCGCCCTCGAAGACCAGGTCGTTGACCGCGCAGGAGTCCCGGAACTCCACACCGGCCGCCACGGCAGCGTCGGCGAGGATCGGGTCGAGCACGTACCGCCTCGGCGCGTACGTGGTGCGCTGACCGTCGATCGGCAGGGAGAAGCCGTCGATGCGGACGCCCGGCGCCTCGTAGCTCTGGTGGCTGATCGGCCGGCAGCCCGCCTCGCGGAGCCGGTCGAGCAGCCCCCACCGCTGCAGAACCGCCACGCCCTCCAGGTGGATGTAGTGCGAGGACAAGGTGTCCTGCGGGAAACCTGCTTTCTCCAGGAGCAGCACGCGATAACCCTGCCGTGCGAAAAGCATGGCCGTCGGTGAACCCGCGCAACGGGCGCCTACGACAATGACGTCATACATGGCGTCTCTCTAACCAGGTGGTTTTCGGATTCCAACGCGGCCGGAGCCGGAAATGCCCAGGTGATGAATGATGAAGCGCGCCAGCAGAACATCACTACGGAGTCGCGGCGTTCAGGGATTCGATGTACGCGGAGATCGACGCCACGGTTGGGTTGAGGAACATCTGGTCCACGGGAACCTCCAAGCCCAGTTCGTCGATGAACGCCGCCTGGATTCTGGCCATGATGACGGACTGGCCGCCCAGGGTGAAGAAATTGTCGTCGACCGCTATGTCGTCGTTTCGCAGTTCCCGGCACCAGATGGTGCGCACCCGGTCGACAATCATCGTATTCCTCTCGGTTGTCAGCGGGATTCGTCGACTACGCCGTCGCGCCACTGGCCAGGAATTTCTGGTGGAATTGCTGGAGCAATGCCGCACGGTCCACTTTTCCGTGCGGACTCAGCGGAAGGGACGCGATGGTGAGGAACCTCGCCGGGACCATGGTGCGCGGCAAGGTCCGCAGCAGCCGGTCCCGCACCTCGTTCTCGGCGGGTTCGGCCGCTCCCGGTACCAGGAACGCGATCAGCTCGGCGTCGCCGGAGTCGGTGTGGTGGACGACCACGGCGGCCTCACGGACGTCGGCCAGCCTGCCCAGCGCGCGTTCCACGTCGGTGGGATCGATGCGCATGCCCCGCACCTTCACCTGGGCGTCCATCCGGCCGGCGACGACGAGTTCCCCGGCCTCGTTCACGCATCCGCGGTCACCCGTGCGGTACATCCTGCGCGGCGCGCCGTCGACCAGGACGGTCGTGAACCGCTCGGACTCGGGACCCGTGCCGTTGAGATAGCCCGCGCCGACGCCGACACCGGAGATGTATATCTCGCCGTACTCCCCCGCCGCGACACCGCGCGTCCGCTCGTCGAGAAGGTGGATGTCGGTGTTGTGGGCCGGCCTGCCCACGGGCGCGATGTCGTGCTCGCCGGGGCGGTAGCCGGCGAGGTCGTAGGACGACGCGACGTCGGTGCACTCGGCGACACCGTACTGGTGCAGGAGCGTGCAGGTGTTTCCCTCCCGCCGGGCCCAGTCCAGGATCCGTTCGACGCGCAGCGGCTCCCCGCCGAACAGGATGTGGTCCAGCCCGGCGAGCGCCTGGCCTCCCCGTGCGGTCTCCCAGTCCACCATCAGGTACAGCGTGCTGGAGGCGCAGTGCAGGATGCGTATCCCGTGCTGGGTCAGCATGCGGTAGGCCATCGCGGCGTCAAAGTTCCGGCTGGCCATGAGGTGTTGGGTGGCGCCGCAGAACAGCGGGGTCATCAGGCTGCGCTGGGACAGGTCGAAACCGAACGCGCTGACGACCAGGTTGTGCGACGCGCTGTGCAGTCCGTACTCGAGCGTCAGCCAGTTCATCAGGTTGAACCAGCCCTCGTGCCGTACCGCGGTCAGCTTGGGTGTCCCGGTCGACCCGGACGTGAAGACCGCGTAGCACACGTCGTCCCCGGTGACCGGGACGTCGGGGTCCGTCGTCGGGAGGCCGGCCAGGGCCTCGGAGAGCTGCTCCGTCCCGACGATCTCGGCGGTCGTCGACGCGACCAGCGGGGCGGTCGCCGGGGAGGCCACGATCAGCGCGAGGTCGGGTATCTGACCCAGCAGCAACTGGAGCCTGGCCGCCGGATAGGCGGGGTCGAGAGGGACGTAGGCCGCGCCCGCCTTCAGCGTGCCGAGGATGGTGACGAGGATGTCGACGGAGTAGTCGAGGCAGACACCGACCTTCGTGCCACGGCCGTGTCCGCGCGCGATGAGGAAGCGAGCGAAGCGGTTCGCCTCGGCGTTGAGTTCCGCGTAGGTCACCCGCCGCCCGTCGTGGAAGACGGCGACGGCGTCGGGAGTGGCCCGCGCGTGCTCCTCGAAGCGCCGGTGGACGACGGGCGCCGCAGGCAGGGCCACCCGCTTTCCCTGAAGGATCATCAACTGTCTCCGATCTGAGGGGTGCCCGGCCCGGCGAGCCGCCGGCGCTCCACAGGCTCTGCTCGACCGGGCAGGCGCGGCCGAGCCGGGGCGGTGCTCGCGCGGCCACCCCGGCTACGCGACTGCGCGCACTTTTCGCAGACTTCTCGCGGACTTTTGGCGCGCTTTTCCCAGGAGGGCGAGCGAGGGCGGAGAAGAGCGAAATCATTCACACGTGGCGAAGGAGGCATTCCGCAACGGGCGTTGGCCGTCACGGCGTTCCGCGGAAGGGGCCGACCGGCTCGGCATGTCCGGTCGTCACCGCCGGTCACCGGCCGCGCCCCTCCGCTTTTCGGAAAACGCCGCCGCCGTTCAGTCCGCCGCCATGGCCTCCTGGAGGCTCCTCGGGCGCAGGTCGGTCCAGTTCTGCTCGACGTAGTCCAGGCACTCGGCCCTGCCGGCCTCGCCGAAGACCACTCGCCAGCCCTCGGGCACCTCGGCGAACACCGGCCACAGGGAGTGCTGCTCCTCGTCGTTGACCACGACGTAGAAGCGGCCGTCCTCGTCGTCGAAGGGGTTCGTGCTCACTGCCACCGTCCTTAACCGTCACGGCGTGACGCGGAGTTGGAAATGCTCGGATTCGAAATCGCCGGAGCGGGCGCGATGCGCTCATCGGTGTCGTCCTGTCGACAGGACACCGGATATCCGCGGTCACCCTGGAAAGCTGACGCCACCGTAGGGACTCGACCGCCGACGCCACAAGGTCGGCAGGATCACCGGCTCCCATTCGCCGGTCAGGGCCTGTGCCGCACCGGATTCCGTGCCACCATGACCGAACGGCGTACCAGTGGATTCACCCACTCGAATTCCGCTCCGGCGGCAGATCGTTCACATCTCGCGGATCCGCCGAATTCGAAGGCGGTGTCGCTGTCGCCCTGCGGGATCTGGGCTTGGCGAAGCAGTGCGGCGGTCTGTTCGGCCGGGGTCGGCAAGGTTTGGCGCGCCGGAGTTCGAGCTGATGGGATGACGGTCAGTCCGCAGCGGCTATCGGCAGTTCGTCAAATGCGGCGGTAGAGATCAAGACCGTGTCGATCAGTGCCTGGAGCCAGGAGGGCGGGTCCTTTCCGTCCGGGCTTGCCACCACCGGCGGCCGGCAGGGCAGTCGAGGCGTGTGAGATCCGGGTGGGGTGAACCACTGCTCCCAGCAGGGCCGCAGTCCGTAGAGACGGACGATCTCGGCGAGGTCGGCCGGTGGATGCGGGCTGGTGGCGGCGCGGGCCGCCCGGACCCTTGCTGTCCGCTCGTGGGCGTTGTCCGGTCGGAGAGGTTGCGGCTGACCGGTCCTGCGGTGTGCCGGCACGGTGGTCAGCCGCGGCCTGCCCTGCCCATCGCTGCCCGGCGTGTGTCCGGGGCAGCGAGAGCGACGAACGCTGTTTCGACGGCCTCCGGATACGCCCGGGGGCTTCCCGTGGCCGGCCATTGCCCGGTAGATGCCGGACAGGTCGGGGCCCCACCCCCTCGCGACGGGTTGATCAGCCCTGCGCCACGTTCGGCGCGGTCACGTTCTCGATCACGCGGCCGAGTTCGGTCTGGGCCCGGGTCAGGTCCTGGACGCGTGCGGCGATGCGGTCGCGCTCGACGACGAGCTGGCCGAGCATGGCGGGGGTCGCGACGCCGGTGCTCACGCACGGCAGGAGTTCGACGACGGTACGGCTGGAGAGGCCGGCCGCGAAGAGGTCCTGGATGAGCTGGACCCGCTCCAGGACTTCGTCGGGACAGTCACGCTGCCCACCGGGCGTCCGCGCCGATTCCAGGAGCCGCTGCTCCTCGTGGTGGCGCAGGGCCCGCACGCCGACCCCTGACCGCCTGGCGAGCTGTCCGATGCGCGTGACGCAGCAGGTCACTCCCTTCCCGTTCGTTTTCGCGCCGATCTCACGCAGGGCCGCGGTCAGCGCGTCATCGTGACGGACGGCGGTCAGCACGAACACCCGGCTGCCATCAGTGCGGACGCCTCCGCGCAGGCACGTGCCGTCCACCGCGAACGCCCGCCGACGCCGACGCTGATCACGCCCGCGTGCGGCGGCCCGGTGGGCGCGGCGCCGCTCGCGCTCCGCAATACCGTCCGGGCTCAGCGGCCCCACCATGGCCGGGGTCAGAGCGGTGAGCCGGGCGAATCCGGCCGAGGTGACGGCGCCGGGGTCGACCCGGGCGAAGACGTCCCGCAAGGTCCGCTCTCCCGGCGCCCGGAAGCGGCCGGCGAACGGATCGAAAGGACAGCCCAGCCGGGCCGGTATCGCCTGATCACCGCGGTGGGCTCACTCGGCTGTCGCGACCAGGAAGTTGTGACCGGCCGCCGTCGTCGCGCACACCCCGATCGCCGGCAGCGTGGGCAGTCGGGTAGCGCACTCCGCGTGGATCCCGGGGATCGGGCACCCCGGCCGGCGCCCGCAGCAGACCGGAAGGAGGCACCTTCCCGGCCGGGACGACGGACGAGGAGGGTGTCGCCCCGATGGACACGGACATGAGAGAGGACGGAGTGACGAGCACGGCAGCCTTGCTGATCTGGGAGCGTAGAGAACTCCATGATCCACAAGAGCCGTGCTCGTCTCACGTCCGGCCACCCGTGATCATCCGACCAACCGGGATCTACGGAACTCTCCCCGGGGCCCTGGGGCTCGGGCCGGTGCAGTTCTACGGCTACCGACCCCAATCATCCATGTGACGGTTCGTCGAACCCGTTCCGGGGGACCGATGTCCGGTCATGCCGCCAGCTTGCGGTTGATGACCTCCATGATCTGGGCCACGGGTTCGGGCATGTGCATTTCGTGATGCACAGCACGCACATCGTGTATCTCGATGGGACCGAGGATGTACGGCCGCCACAGGTGCACGTACTGATTCTCCTCGAGTGTCGCGTTGAAGAACAGCACATCACCGCGGTACACCGGCGATTCGAATCTCGACATGATGGCCGTGTTGTTGGCCAGGATCTTCGCCAGGGTGTCCACGAGGTGTTGCCGGTTTTCAGTGCCGAAGTATTGGCCGAGGTGATCCTTGATCTCCGTCTGGTAGTCCGAGAACGTCCTCCCGGCGTGCATCGCTTTGTAGTACTCTTTGTAGTGACTCCCCGCCGGCTGGGAGTCCAGGATGGCCACGAAAGCGATCTCGCGCCCACGCCGGTCGATCGCCTCCGCGACGGCCTGCACGACTGTGCCGCCGTAGGACCAGCCGATCAGGTGGAAGGGTCCTTCCGGCTGGATCTTCACCATCTCGTCGACGTAATCCTCAACCATCTCCTCCACCGAGCCCGTCAGCTTGTCCACGCCGTTCCAGCCGCGGGACTGCAGGGCGTAGTTGGGCCGGTCCTGCGCGTGCAGCGCGAAGCTGAAGAACGGCCAGCCCAGTCCGCCTCCCCCGTGGAAGTACCACAGCGGGAGCTTGCCGGTACCGGGATCGCTGTTCAACGGCAGCACGACAGCGAAAGGGTCGGAGACTTCCCCGGGAGTGCCGACGATCAGCAGTGCGGCCAACTCGCCCACCGTCGGGTACTTGATGATCGTCCTGAGGGGCATGTCGATGTCGAACTCGTCGCGGATGCGGGCGCTGAGCCGGGTGGCCAGCATCGAGTGCCCGCCCAGCTCGAAGAAGTCGTCGTCGATACCGACTCTCTCGAGGCCGAGCAGCTCGCTGAAGAGGGCGCACATCTTCTCTTCGTGGGAGTTGCGCGGCCCTCGGCTGTTCGCGGTGTTCGCGTCCTCGGACGGCAGTGCTCCGTGGTCGAGCCTGCCGTCCGGGGTGAGCGGGATCTCCGGAAGCGGAACCAGCGCGGAAGGCACCATATGGTCCGCTAGGCGCCCACGCAGGTACTCGGACAGCTCGGCGAGCAGCGTCTGAACACCGGCATCAGCCTCTGCGACATCGGGCTCGGGCACCACATAGGCCACGATGCCCTTGCCGCTGACCTCGTTCTCACGCAGCACAGCCACCGCCTGCGCCACGCCGGGATGCCCGGTCAGCACATGCTCGATCCCCCCCAGCTCGACCCGGAAGCCCCGGATCTGCACCTGGCGATCGGTTCGCTCAACGTACTCCAGCTGCCCGTTGCTGCCCCACCGCACCAGGTCCCCAGTGCGGTACATCCGCGCGCCGGCGGGGCCGAACGGGCACGCCACGAACCGCGCCGCGGTCAGCTCCGGCCGGCGCCGGTAGCCGCGGGCCATCCCGGCACCGGCGAGGTACAGCTCACCCGGCACCCCGCGGGGAACCGGGCGCAGCCGTGAGTCGAGCACGTACACCTGGGTGTTCCCGACCGGCAACCCGATCGGCACCCCCGCCCCCACCTTCACGCGTGCCGCGGTGCTCCACGCCGTCGTCTCGGTCGGGCCATACATGTGGAACACTTCGGCGGCCTGCTTCGCCAGGATCCTGGCAAGCCGTGCCGACACCACCTCCCCGCCGATGATGATCCGCAGACCGTTCGCGACGTGCGGTTCGTGCATCAACAGCAGTTGCCAGAAGGCGGGCGTGGCTTGCACCGCGGTGACCCCGTGGCGATGCATCAACTCCGCCACGGTCGGCATGTCGGTGACGGTGTCCTTCCCCGCCACCACCATGGTCGCGCCGGCGATGAGCGGGAGGTACAGCTCGATGTGCGCCATGTCGAGCGCCACGGCTGTGCCGAACAGCATCCGGTCCGCGGACGACAGCGGGAACCGACGCTCCGTCGTGGCCAGGGAATTCGCAACCGCGCCGCGCGGGATCGCCACCCCCACCGGCTCCCCCGTCGCCCCCGACATGTAGGTCACGTACTGGGTGTTCTCGGGGCGGACGGCCACCTCCGGTGCCGCATCCGGGTACCCCGAACAGTCCGCGCCGGCCAGCGCGTCGGCGTCAAGGACGAGCGTCGGATCCGCATGCTCAAGGATGTCGTCGATCCACGAACGCGGGTCGTCCGGATCGATCGGAACGGAAGCCCCACCGGCCTTCAGCACCGCCAGCAGCGCCACCACCAGATTCGCCGTCCGCGGCAGGCACACGGCGACCCGCGACTCCGCCCGCACACCGCGGTCGACCAGCCAGTGCGCCAGCCTGCTCGACCGCGCGTCCAGCTCCCGGTAGGTGAGCGACTCCTCCTCGCCGATGACGGCGCGCGCCTCCGGTGCCGCCTGTACCTGCTTGAGCACCGCCGCGACCAGGCCGTCGTCCAGGGTCGGCTCGGCGGTGTCGTTCAGCTCCACCACCAGCCGCTGCCGCTCCCCCGCGCTCAGCACGTCGACGTCTCCGACGCACACGCCCGGATCGGCGACCACCTGCTCCAGTACACGCACGAACCGGGCGGCGACGGCCTCGACCGTCTCCCGGTCAAACAGGTCGACCGGGTACGAGAGGTCGCCCCGCAGCGCCCCCGAGTCGTCCACGACCAGGTTGAAGAACAGGTCGACCCTGGCGGTCGGCTGGGCGCCCTGCTCGACCTCCAGGGTGAGCCCGGGGAGTTCGAGCTGCGGCCTCTCATAGTTCTGCAGGCCGAGCATGACCTGGAACAGCGGCTGGTACGCGGCGGAGCGTTCGGGGTTGATCGCCTCGACCAGCATGTCGAACGGGACGTCCTGGTGCTCGTAGGCCGCCAGCGACTTGTCCCTCACCTGGGCGAGCAGCTCGGTGAACGCCGGGTCGCCGGAGAGGTCCACCCGCAGCACCTGAGTGTTGACGAAGAACCCGATCAGATCCGCCAGCGCCTCGTCGGTCCGCCCGGCGATCGAGCTGCCGATCGTCACGTCCTCACCGCCGCCGATCCTGCACAGCAGCACCGACAGCGCGGCGTGCAGCACCATCGACATGGTCGACCCGCGCTCGTCGGCCAGCTTCTGCAGCCCGGTCCCCACCTCCGGCCCCACCTCAAGGTCGACCACGGCGCCGCACTCACTCGCTTCCGCGGACCGCGGGCGGTCCAGCGGCAGGTTCAGTGGCTGCGGCACCCCGGCCAGCTCCCTGTGCCAGTACTCGATCTGCGTCGCGGCGAGACTGTCCGGGTCCGCGACGTCGCCGAGCATCTCGCGGTGCCACATCGTGTAGTCCTTGTACTGCACCGGAAGCGGCACCCACTGCGGAGCCCCGCCGTCCAGGCGGGCGGTGTACGCCTCGGCCAGGTCCCGTACCAGCGGCGCAAACGAGGAGCCGTCCGAAGCGATGTGGTGCACGAGCAGGACCAGGACGTGTTCCCGGGGTGAGATGCGGAACAGGCGCACCCGCACCGGGATCTCGGCCGCCAGGTCGAAGCGATACGCCATGGCCTCGTCGACCGTGCCGGACACGTCCTCGGGCGCCAACTCGACCACCGGCATCTCCAGCGATACCTCCGCTGTCGGAAGGATCCGCTGGTGGAGCCCACCGTCGTCGTTCATCACGTAGATGGTGCGCAGGATCTCATGACGGTCGACCACGTCGCGGATCGCCGCGGCGAGGGCGGACTGGTCCAGGGATCCGGTCAGCCGGAAGGCCGCCGGCATGTTCCAGTTCTCCGACTCGCCGGCCATCCGGTGCAGAACCCACATACGGCGTTGCGCGTAGGACAGGGGAATCATTGCCTCTTAACTCCTCATACGAATCATCTTGCGCAGGCCGGGGGCGACGGGGAGCGGCCGATTCCTCCGTCCACGCGGCGAGCGCGGCCACTGTCGGCAGGTCGAAAAATTTTGCGGATAGGGAATCTCTGTCCCAGGCTCCGCGCAGGCGTGGCTGATCGGCCGGGTGGCGGGCAGGAAATGTCCGCCGAACTCGAAGAAGGGGTCATCCCCGACTTCTGCACCCTTGCTTGTTTTGCCCATGAAGGAGAGAACCGCATCGCGCTGCGCGAACTCACCGCTGGTGCCCACCTACCCCGCCTGGCAACTGCTCGCGGTGCACGCGGGAGGCGCCCCACTACCTTCATCTCCCAAAAAGAGTGTTCGCCTGGGGTAGACCGATGACTCGGCTGAGCACTACGGCGGCGATCACTCTCGTTCCGCAGAGCGGACGGTACGGACCTCGTGGTCCATTCCTCCGGGGAATCCGACCGGCCGTTCAGTCCGCCGCCATGGCCTCCCGCAGGCTCCTCGGGCGCAAGTCGGTCCAATTCTGCTCGACGTACTCCAGGCACTCTGCCCTGGCCGCTTCACCGAATACCACCCGCCAGCCTGCGGGCACTTCGGCAAACACCGGCCACAGGGAGTGCTGTTCCTCGTCGTTGGCCACGACGTAGAAACGGCCGTCCTCGTCATCAAAAGGGTTCGTGCTCATTGACACCGTCCTTAATCCGTCGCCGAGAAGTGACTCGGTATCGGAAATCGCCAGGGCCGGGCACGGGTTCACGGATCGTCGCTGTCCCGCCGACGGGACAGCCGGCATCCGCAGTCGCCCTGGAATGCTGACTCACCGTAGGACCCGACCACCAGCGCGACAAGGTCGGAAGCGTCGCTGAGCCCTCAGTAGTAGGCCCGGACCTGTGCCCTCACTAACGTTCTGTGCCACCATGGCCGAGCAGTGGCACGTAAATGGGCCTGCTCGAATCCGAGTTCAGTCAATATCTTCCCACCGGCGCGACCACAGAGAGCGCGCAGCGAAATGCAGATCTACACGGGTGGCCCGCCAAGGCCTGGTCTCCCGACGAGAGATGTTGGAAGAATTCCGTCCCCTGCTGAACTCCGCAGCACAGCGGCGACCATGCTTGCGCCGTGCAGGAAAAGAAGTAGCTGAAGGACTCTACGCCCATCGCAACAGCCAGCATTTCGCACGGCTCGACATTCACCATCCGCCTGTCCCGGACGGCGTCTCCGAGCCGTCCGGGAGTTTCCGCTTGGAGGAAATGCAGTGACCAAGCCGACGACTTCGGAGCACGGCGGGGTGCCGTTGCTGTGCCTTCCGTTCGCCGGGGGCGGAGCAAATTTTTTCCGCCCATGGAACGGGCTGGGTCTGAGCGGAGCGGTGGCCACGCCGCTCCAACTGCCCGGCCGCGAGCGCCAGCTGGACGAGGAGCCGTACCGGAACTTGCACGCCGCGGCGGACGGATTGCTCCCCGCCGCGCTGGAGGCGGCGGGCACGGGCCCCGTCGCGCTGTTCGGGCACTGCTTCCTCGGCGCGGCGCTCGCCTACGAACTCACCCGGCGCATCACCGAGTCGGGCAACGAGGTGGTGCACCTCTTCGTCAGCGCGGCGCGCGCGCCGTCAGCCGGCCCGGTCAGCGACGTGTCCGGGATGACCGACGACGAATTCCTCAAACACGTGGAGAAGACCACCGGGCGCCGGTACGCCGCCTTCGACGTACCGGAGATACGTGAGCTGCTGATACCGACACTGCGTTCGGATTTCGCGATGGACGAGGGCTACCGGCCGCGCGGCGGAGCCCCGCTCGACGTCCCCATGACCGCGGTATACGCCGCGGACGACTCGTTCGTCACCCGTGACGAAGTGACCAAGTGGCAGGACACGACCGCCGCGCACTTCTCCCTGGCCGACTTGCCCGGAGGGCACATGTATCTGGCTGATGACCCCGTGCCGTTGCTCGAACTGATCTCGAAGACCCTCGCTGCCGGCCGCGTCGAGTCCGGAGGGCTCCCCCATGAAACTGCATGACAAGACGGTCGTGATCACGGGCGCGGCCAGGGGAATCGGCCGGGCCTGCGCGATGCGGGCTGCCGAGGAGGGCGCGGACGTCGTCCTCATGGACATCGCCGGTGACCTTCCGGAGGTCCCCTACGCCCTGGGTTCCGCGGACCAGTTGGAGCAGACCGCACGGCTGTGCCGCAAGAACGGCGCGTCCGTGCTCGTCGCCACGGCGGACGTGCGCTCGCGGTCCGCCGTGACATCGGCCGTCACGGCCGCGGTGGACCGGTTCGGGCGGATCGACGCCCTGATCAACAACGCGGGGGTGGGGGCACCGTCGGGGAAAGCCGCGCACGACTTCACCGAGGAGGAGTGGCGGGTCGTGCTGGATGTGAACCTCTCGGGGCCATGGCACCTGATCACGGCTGTCGCGCCGGTCATGATCGCCCAGAGGTCGGGCAGCATCGTCAACGTCGCGTCGACGGCCGGCCTCGTCGGCTACCGCCACTTCGCCGGATACGTCGCCTCCAAGCACGGGTTGGTCGGCCTGACCAAGGCAGCCGCGCTGGACTACGCGCCGCTCAACATCCGGGTCAACGCGCTGTGCCCGGGTCCGGTGCGGGACGACCCGGCCGTGGACGGCCAGATGACCGCGGTCGTCGCCGACGCGCTCGGCATCAGCTACGAGGAGCAGGAAGCCGTCTATTTGGAGTCGGTGGCGACCGATTCGCTGGTCGACCCGGCCGACGTCGCCGGTGCCGCGATCTGGCTCGCCGGCGACGACTCCCTCAAGGTCACCGGAACGGTGATCCCCGTGGATGCCGGCTTCTCCGCCCGCTGACCCTTTTCCCGGCCTCATCAAAGGAGTGCGTGTGTCCGTCCCCAGCGAAGCGGCCTCGGAGGTCCCTGCGGCCGATCACCCGAGCGGTCGGCTCTTCGCCCGTGCCGAGTTCGGCGCCGACCCGGCCCGTGCCTGCCACAGCCTCATCAGACGACTGCCCGCCGGGACCGACGCGGTGGCGGTGCGTGCGAACCTGACCGCGCTGACGGAGCGTCACCCGGTCCTCCGCGGCATGCATCTGTTCGACGAGGCGCTGGACATCGACGCGGGTGACAGGGTCGCGCACAGGCGCCGCACCCGGGAGGCCGGCCGCGCGGTCAACGGCGCCCCGGTCATCGCGCGGGCCGTCGTGCTCGGCTACGCCGACGGCGCGGCCGACCTGGTGCTGGTGGCACACCGCCGGGCCGTGGACCGACGTGCCCTGGACCAGCTGGCCACGGCGTTGGCCGACCCGGCACATCCCGTGACACTGCCCGAACCGGCGGCTGACGCAAGCCCTCAGCACGACGGCCCGCCCCATCTGCCGTGGGGCCTCGGCGACCCGACCGGGGCGGGCCGGACCGGCACCGTCGTACTGACCGCCACGGCGGTCGCGGGCGACGCGCCGGCGGCGGTGCCCGTGGCGGCCACCGCGGTCGCGCTGGCCCGTTACGGCGGGACGGAGCGCGCCGAGTTCGCGCTGATCACCGGGGGTCCGGCGGCCGGGGACGCACAGCGGTCGGTCGCGCTCCCGGTCGGGGACGCGACACGCGTCACCGACCTGCTCGACGCCGCGGCACACGCCGGCGCCACGGGCTGCGAACCGCCGTCCGGTATGCCGGCGGTCGGGGTCCTGCTGACCGAGGGCCGCGCCGGTGACGTCTACCGACCCGCCCTCGCGCCGGTCCTTCCGGTAACACTGGCGTGGCAGTACGACGCGGACGGCACCCTGAGCGGTGTCCTGCACTACGCCGAGGATGTGCTGGACCCGGTGATCGCCGGGCAGTTCGCCGGACACGTCGACCGACTCGTGGAGGCGCTGGCCCATGCTCCGGCCGGGGCCCGGGTCGGTGACATCGAGCTGGTGGCCACCGGGGAGGCCGCCGCCATCGTCGCCGCCGGGCGCACCCCGGCCGGGGGCGACGCGATGGTCGCGCCCGTCCACGAGCTGTTCCGCAAGGTGGCGTCCGGCCGGCCGGACGCCCCCGCGCTGTCCGATCCGGACCGTACCTTGAGCTATGCCGAGTTGGACGCCCGGTCCGACGCGGTGGCCGGTGCGCTGCGCGGCCACGGGGTGGCCCCGGGGAACCGGGTCGGTGTGTGCCTCGACCGGGACGCCGACCTGGTGATCGCGCTGCTCGGTGTACTCAAAGCCGGTGCCGCCTATGTCCCGATGGATGTCACATATCCGGCGGAACGGCTGGTCCACATGGTGACCGACTCCGGCGCCCGGCTGGTGCTCTCCTCCTCGGCGGACTTCCCTGTGGTCGACGGGGTGACCGTGTTGCACCCGAGCGAGGTGTCCTGCGCCGGCGGTGAGCCGATCCTGGACCCGGGGGGCAGCGCGGACGACATCGCCTACGTGATCTACACCTCCGGCTCCACCGGGCGGCCCAAGGGCGTCGCGGTACCCCACCGCAACGTCGGCGCGCTGCTCGCGGCGACCACCACCGATTTCGGACTCGGGCCGGCGGACACCTGGGCGCTGTTCCACTCCAGTGCGTTCGACTTCTCGGTGTGGGAGATCTGGGGCGCGCTGCTGACCGGCGGGCACCTGGTCGTGGTGCCGTACTTCGTCTCCCGGAGCCCGGAGGACTTCCACGACCTCCTGGTGCAGCAGCGGGTCACCGTCCTGAACCAGACCCCGTCCGCGTTCGCCATGCTCAAGGAGGTCGACCTGCGGCGCTCCGCCGACCTCGCGGTGCGATTGGTGATCTTCGGTGGTGAGCCGCTGGACGTGCGGATGCTGCAGGACTGGTTCCGCGGGCACCCGCACACCCGGTGCCGGGTGGTCAACATGTTCGGCATCACCGAGACCACCGTGCACGTCACCAGCCAGACCGTCACACCGCAGGACGTCGGCGTCGGGTCCCGGTCGGTCGGCCGGGCGATGCCCGGCTGGTCGGTGTCCGTGCGGGATGCCACGGGCCGCGTCCAGCCGTTCGGTGTGCCCGGCGAGATCTATGTCGGCGGCGCGGGCGTGGCCAGCCACTACCTGAACCAGGAGGAGCTGACCGCCGCCCGGTTCGTGTCCGACCCGGTCACCGGGGAGCGTGTCTACCGCAGCGGTGACCTGGGCAGGCTGCGCCCGGACGGGCGCCTGGACCACCTCGGCCGGATCGACGGGCAGGTCAAGGTGCGCGGCTTCCGCATCGAACTCGGCGAGATCCGCTCGGTCCTGCTGGAGGACCAAAACGTCACCGCCGCTGTGGTCGCGCTGGGCGGCGACGCCGGTGACGCGGCCGACGTCCGTCTGGAGGCCTACCTGGTGCCGAAGCACGACGCCGTGTCCGCGGAGGACATCCGGCGGCGGGCGGCGCGATACCTGCCGGACTACATGGTGCCGGCCACGTTCACACTGCTGTCCGAGCTGCCGCTCACCGTCAACGGCAAGGTCGACGCGAGCAGGCTCAAGCCGGCCACCGAGGCCGCCCGGACCACCCCGGCCGCCGAGGCCAGGCAACCGACGGACGACCCGGTGCTGCGGGTGTGGCGCGAGATTCTCGGCCAGCACGTCGGCCCGGATGACGACTTCTTCGTCTTCGGCGGCAACTCGCTGCTCGCGGTACGGCTGTCCGGTGCGCTGCGCAGGGCCGGGCTGCCCCCGGTGTCACTGCGCGAACTCTACGTGCACCCGACCGCGGCCGAGGTGAGCGCGCTCATCACCGACCGCGAGCTCATCGAGGAGCCGAACGGGCACGCTGCGATGTGAAGCGCCCCGGGTCGAACGGAGACATCGGACTGTCCCGAGTCGCGTAGCCTCGCGAACGTACTGGAGTGGTGATCCCTCTCGGTGGTGGCAGCGGTCCTTGGCGAGGAGGTACAGCACTGTCAGCGACGGCTGAAAAGTGGTCGGGGAGCCCGGGGTACCTCAACCCCGGGCTCCCACAGATCCGTACGTGACGTTGGGTAGGCCGCCAGCGAGGTGTCTGTTGAACAGGTCCTAATCCGACGGCCCCAGGAATGACCTGGTTCGCCGACGCGGGAGTGCGGGTCGATGTCCTGCGCCGGATCGCCGACCACGGCTCGCTGACCACCACCCAGCGCTATCCGCACCCGGACGTACACAAGATCACGGCCGCCGGCGCAGCACTCTCCGCGCACCTCAGCGTGCTCCGCGCACCACGCTCGCTGCCGAGCCCGATCGTCATGACCCGCCGGCCCCGGTCAAGGACGCCGGTCCCCAACTGGTCCCAAGAAAGACCAAGGGCCAGCTTCGGATGTCTCCGAAACCGGCCCTCACCTGCGACTGTCTCCAGTCGGGACGACAGGATTTGAACCTGCGACCCCTTGACCCCCAGTCAAGTGCGCTACCAAGCTGCGCCACGTCCCGATGCCCGCGATGACCTGGGGTTTCCCCTGGCTGAACGGACATCGAAACTCTACCGCACTCGGGTCGGTGGTCGCGCACTCCTTTTGTCCTACCGCCGTCACGCACGGCTTGTCCCGCCGTCACGCACGGCCACCGCTTGACCTCAACTTTGCTTGAGGTTGCAGCATCGTCCGTATGACGACGACAACGGCGGAACACCGGCAGGAGTACGACCACGAGGACCGGTACGACCGGTACGAGGCGCTGACCGGCCTGATGGGGCTGATGAGCGGGGACGAGAAGCACGGACCGGCGGCGACGTCCACGCTCGACGCGCTCTGGGTCCTCTACGACCGGGTGCTGCGGGTCGGGCCCGACCGGACGGACGACCCCGGGCGGGACAGGTTCCTGCTGTCCAAGGGGCACGGGCCGATGGCCTACTACGCGGTGCTCGCCGCCAAGGGATTCGTCCCGGTCGACCGGCTCCCGGGCTTCGGCTCGTACGACTCGCCGCTCGGGCACCATCCGGACCGCGTGCTCGTGCCGGGCGCGGAGATCGGCAGTGGTTCACTCGGGCACGGGCTGCCGATCGCGGTCGGCACGGCGCTGGGACTGCGGGCCCAGGGGCTCCACGACCCGCGCGTATGGGTGCTCGTCGGGGACGCCGAGCTGGACGAGGGCAGCAATCACGAGGCCATCGCCTACGCGGGCCCCGCCGGGCTCGACCGCCTGCACACGCTCGTGATCGACAACTCCTCCGCGAGTTACGCCAGGCCCGGCGGCATCGCCGCGCGGTTCGAGGCCGCGGGCTGGTCCGCGGCGACTGTCGACGGGCGGGACCACGAGGCCCTGTACGCCGCGTTCACGGCGCCGCACCCGGGGCGTCCCCGCGTGGTCGTCGCCCAGGTCGAGCCGAAGGACGGCTGAGACCGGCAACCGGCGTTCGACCCATCCCTCCCCCTCCCCCATTGCACTGCTGCCCTTCCGCTGTTCTGAGAGGTTTTCCATGGACACCATGCGTGATCGGTTCGCCCCCGTCATGTCACGGCTGCTCGACGAGGATCCGCGTGTCGCCGTCGTCCTCGCCGAGATCGGCTTGGCCGACTTCGAGGAGACCCGGCGCCGCCATCCGGACCGGGTGATCAACGTCGGCATCCGCGAGCAGCTGCTGGTCGGCGCCGGCGCGGGCCTGGCGCTGACCGGTCTGCGGCCCGTGGTGCACACCTTCGCCAGCTTCCTCGTGGAGCGGCCCTTCGAGCAGATCAAGCTGGATCTCGGCCACCAGGACGTGGGCGCGGTGCTGGTCAGCGCTGCCGCGTCCTTCGACTGGCCGGCGGGCGGCTACACCCACATGTCCCCCGGCGACGTCGCCGTCCTCGACACCCTGGACGGCTGGACCGTCCATGTGCCGGGGCATCCGGACGAGGCCGAGACACTGCTGCGGCACGCCGTCGCGGCGGGCGACGACAAGGTGTACGTACGACTGTCCACGCAGTCGAACGACCGGGCCCTCCCCGTCGACGGCGCGCGGTTCCACACCGTCCGCGAGGGGAGGGCCGGTGTGGTCGTCGCGGTCGGTCCGATGCTCGACCCGGTGCTCGAAGCGACCGAAGGGCTCGACGTCACCGTGCTGTACGCGGCGACCGTGCGGCCCTTCGACGCGGTCACGCTGCGCCACGCCACAGCAGGGGCGGGCGCCGATGTGGTCCTGGTCGAGCCGTATCTCGCCGGTACGTCGGTCTCCGCCGTGAACGACGCCCTCGTGGACCTCCCGCACCGCGTGCTCGGCCTCGGCGTCGGCCGCCGGGAGCTGCGCCGCTACGGCCTCGTCGAGGAGCATGTGGCCGCGCACGGGCTGGACGCGAAGTCCCTGCGGGGGCGGATCGACGCATTCCTGCGGGTACGGGCGCAAGCCTGACCGCGCGCAAGGCTCAGCGTGGGCAAACCTCGCTGTGCGCGAGCCTGGCCGTGCGCATGCCTGCGCGTGCGCGAGTCCGACCGCGCGCGAGCCTGGCCGGAGCCGCCCGGACCCACTCGCCTCCGGGCGGGCTGCCCCCCTCTCAGCCGTCCGCCACGACACCCAACTCCGGGTAGGAGTCCAGCAGCCGGGTCGGTGCCGCCTGCCGCCAGGAGTCCGCGAGGATGTCCCGCAGTTCGTCGGCGTCCTCGACGGCCGCCAGTCGCACCCGCACCCACGCGGATCCGGCCTCGTGATCGGCGACCCAGAACTTCTCGGGCTCGGCGAGAACCAGTTCGTCGCGCTCCGTCTTCGGACAGCGCACGGCCATGGAGGTCTCCTCCTCGGGCAGGGTGACGAACATCTTCCCCGCCACTCTGAAGGTGGGCATGCTCCAGGCGATCTTCTCCACGGTGTCCGGCAGAGAGAGACAGATTCGGCGTACGTCATCGGCATCCTGCATGGAACGCACCGTAACCAATGGCACTGACACAACCGCCGTCCTGGGCCCGAAGACGCCGCAACCCGGGCCTGAGCTCCGGTAATTCACCGCCTGGACGACTGCTCCCGACACCACACCAACTACTCTGGCCCCAGCCGCACGTCCCGCGCCCCCCGTATCCCGGGTCGTGTCCCGCCCCACAACAGTTTCCTCTCTTCCCCGTTGGCCCAGAGGAAAGGTATGGAAGTACATGTCCGACCAGCAGCAGGCATCGGGAGAATCCTCCGCCCGCGCAGCGGAAGCCGGCTCTCCCGACGCCGAGGCCGTCGCGGCCCAGCTCTCCGGCGACGGCGCCGGTAAGCCCCAGACCGCCTCCACGTCCGAGGGCACCGACGCGGGAAAGCCCGCCGCGAGCGAACCGGAGGCCGGTGCCGACCCCGCCCCTGCCCCCTCCGCCGCAGCCCCCGACGCCGAGAAGGCCGGGAGCGACCCTGAGAAGGCCGGGAAGCCCGAGGCGGAGGCCGGAGCCGGAGCCGGAGCCGGAGCCGGTGAGAACGCGCAAGGCGCCACCGGGAGTTCCGAGGGCGAGGCAGCCGGTGGAAGCGACGCGCAGGCGGTCTCCGCCGCGGCCACCAGGGAGCAGCACGAGGCCATAGCGACCGCCGCCATCGGCAAGAACACAGCCGTCTCCACCCAGAGCGCGGTCGGCAGGCCCCGTAAGCCGGTGCTCGCCGGTGCCGCGCTGGCGGGTGCCATCCTGATCGCCGTACCGCTGCTGATCACGGTGACGGACAAGGACGAAGAGAAGAGGAACGTCGACAACGCGGCCTCCGACACCGTCCTGAACGAGGCCGGCGGCCCGGCCGGCGTCTTCGAGACCCAGGCTCCCTCCCCCTCGAAGTCGGAGCCGGAGAAGAAGAAGGAGAAGAAGGCCGAGCCCGTGGCCGCGCCGCCCGTCGCGGAGGAGGCCGCCGCACCATCCCCGAAGCCCAGCCCTTCGCCGAGCAAAAAGAAGAAGAAGGCTGTCGCGAAGAAGGCGCCGAGCACGCTGCCGGCCGTCATGACCAGGGTGCTCATCAAGAACAACACCAACGGCACCTGCGTGGACATCCCCGGCTTCAGCAGTGGCCGGGCGGACGGGCCGGTGACCCACGCGACGTGCAACAGCAACACCGACGACAACCAGCTGTGGAACGTCGAGAAGCGTTACGCCAACGCCGGGCCCGGCGGAGTACCGCTCTTCCAGATCCGCAATGTCATGGACAGCATGTGCCTGGACCTGCCCGGCTACCAGGGCGTCGGAGGTGCCACCAAGGTCACGGAGTTTCCGTGCAACGGCACCACGAACGACAACCAGTTGTGGTGGCTGGACAAGCAGTCCGACGGCAGGTTCTGGATACGCAACGCCGCCAGCAACAACCAGTGCCTGGACTCCTACGCCAACGACGACTCCACGCGCAGCCTGATCATCTGGCCCTGTGCCCCGGAGGGCCAGAACAACCACGAGTGGATCTTCACCCGTTCATGAACGGGCGGCGGACTCACTCGGGCGGAGCCGACACGTCCTTGTAGTAGAGCGTGGTGGGGTGCAGCTCGCCCGTCGGCGTCCTCGCGTAGTCGGGGATCATGCCCGCCCTGGTCCACCCGGCCGACCGGTAGAGCGACTCGGCCGGGCTGTCGGTCTCGGTGTCCAGGGTGAGCAGGGTCAGGCCCGCCTCGACGGCCGCGCGTTCGGCCGTGGCGAGCAGCGAGCGCCCGAGGCCGCGCCCCCGTCCCTCCCGGTGCACCATCAGCTTCGCCACCTCGGCGCGGTGCCGGCTGTTGGGCTTGTCCGGGAGGACGAGGCTCACCGTGCCGACGATGTGGCCGTCCAGGTACGCGGCCCACACGGCGAGGGAGCCGTCCGTGAGCGCGTCCGCCCGCCCTCGCCACCAGTCGACGGCCGTGGCACGGTCGAGCGGGGCGAGGAAGCCGATGGACGCGCCGCCGTCGACCGTGTCGGTCAGCAGATCCGCCAACTCGTGGGCCGCGGACAGCATTTGATCGGCCGTCAGTCGTACGCAGGTCACGGCGGCCAGGGCGGTCACGGCAGGACCACCGCCAGCGCGTAGCGCGCGTCCCGCGGACCGGGGCAGCGGAACCGCGTGGGGCCCCACACCCGCAGCCGCAGGCAGTCGCCCGTGTCGAGCCGGTGCTCGATGTCCTGGGCCGTGATGTCCAGTTGCCCGTCGAGGACCCAGATGTGCTGTTCGAGGCCGGGTACGGGCGGCCGGTCGTAGGCGATGTCGGCGCCCGCGGTGAGTCGCCCCTCGACGAGTTCGCCGCGCAGCCCCGCGTGCGGCGGGGACACCGAGCGGCGTACGAAACCGGCGGCCCGGTCCTCCCGGACGGCCTGGTCGGCGGCGCGTACCAGCGGGGCCGGTGCCGCCTCGGCCTCGACCTCGCTGAGGAGCTGGGACATGGTGCGGCCGTGGACGGCGCACAGTCGGTTCAGGAGCGAGGCCGTGGGGCTGATCTCGGCACGCTCGGCGCGTGACAGGGTCGAGCGGCTCACCCCGCTGCGTTCCGCCAACTCGCCCAGTGACCAGCCCCGTTCGGCCCGCAGCTCGGCCAGCCGGGCGCCGAGCCGGACGTCCACGGGGTCCGTTGGGTCCATGGGGTCCCTGGGATGCGGGTGGGCGGCTGCGGGAACATCCGCGGGGGCCGCGCCTTCATCTCGTCTCACATCCGGAATGCTATCCCAGATTCGGGACACTATCCCAGATGCGGGACGTCGGGTGGTGCTTCCGCCACCTCCGCCAGCGCTTCCAGCACCGGCAGGATCAGGGGGTGGGTCTCGGCTCCCCTGCGTACGGCGGCGAAGACCCGTCGGGTGGGGGCGACGCCGTCGACGGGGCGCACGACCACGCCCGCGAGGTCCATGCCCTGCAGGGCCGAACGCGGTACGAGGGCGACTCCCGCGTCCGCCGACGCCAGCGCGACCACCGCCCGGAAGTCGTCCGAGGAGTGTTCGAGCCGGGGCTGGAAACCGGCGTGCTCGCAGGCCAGGACCACCACGTCGTGGCAGGGGTTGCCCGGGTACGGGCCGATCCACGGATCCTTGGCCAGCTCGGCGAGCGGCACCTCCGTACGGTCGGCGAGGCGGTGGGTCTGGGGCACGACGGCGTCGAACGGTTCGGCGTACAGCGGGATGTGCGCGAGGCGGGGGTCGTCGGCGTCCGGGGCGCCCCGGTACTCGACGGCGACCGCGACGTCCACCTGGCGGTCGAGCACCATCGGCAGGCTGGCGTCGCCCTCGGCGTCCTGGACGCGCAGGAGGATGCCGGGCGCCGTGCGGGCGAGGCGGGCCAGGGCGGGCGCGACGACGAGGCCGATGCCGGTCGCGAAGGAGGCGACGCTGACCGTACCGGCCGACCCCGAGCTGTACGCGGCCAGCTCCGCCTCGGCCCGCTCCAGCTGCGCGAGGACGGCGTTGGTGTGGCCGAGCAGGATCTCACCGGCCGGAGTCAGCCGTACGCCCCGGGCGCCGCGCTCCACCAGCCGGTGTCCCGTCTCCTGCTCCAGGGCGGTCAGCTGCTGGGACACCGCGGAGGGCGTGAGGTAGAGCGCGGCGGCGGCGGCCGTCACCGTCCGGTGGTCCGCCACCGCCCGGAGGATGTGGAGCCGCCGCGCTTCGATCATGCGGCTGATTGTCTCAGGACTTCGGGAAGATTCAGGCGGTGTCCCCCGCCAGCTCCGCGCGGGCCGCCACGAAGGCGTCCACCGCGCGGTTCACGTCCTCGGTGGAGTGCGCGGCGGACAGCTGGACGCGGATGCGCGCCTTGTCCTGCGGGACCACGGGGTACGAGAAGCCGATCACGTACACCCCGCGTTCCAGCAGCAGCTCCGCCATCCGGCCGGCGACGGTCGCGTCCCCGATCATCACCGGGGCGATGGCGTGGTCGCCGGGAAGGATGTCGAAGCCCTCCTCGGTCATCCGGGAACGGAACAGCGCGGTGTTGGCGGCGAGCCGCTCGCGCAGGTCGTCGGCCGCCTCCAGCAGGTCGAGCACCTTGAGCGAGGCGGCGGCGATCACCGGGGCCAGGGTGTTCGAGAAGAGGTACGGGCGCGACCGCTGGCGCAGCAGCGCGACGATCTCGGCGCGGGCGGCGACGTAACCGCCGGACGCACCGCCGAGCGCCTTGCCGAGGGTGCCCGTGATGATGTCGACGCGGTCCATGACGCCGTGCAGTTCGGGGGTGCCCCGGCCGCCGGGGCCCACGAAGCCGACGGCGTGCGAGTCGTCGACCATGACCATCGCGTCGTAGCGGTCGGCGAGGTCGCAGATCTCGCGCAGCGGGGCCACGTACCCGTCCATGGAGAAGACGCCGTCGGTGACGATCAGCCTGCGGCGGGCGCCCGCGGCCTCCTTCAGCTGCTGTTCCAGGTCGGCGAGGTCACGGTTCGCGTAGCGGAACCGGCGGGCCTTGGACAGCCGGATGCCGTCGATGATCGACGCGTGGTTCAGGGCGTCGGAGATCACGGCGTCCTCCGCGCCGAGCAGGGTCTCGAACACCCCGCCGTTGGCGTCGAAGCACGACGAGTAGAGGATCGTGTCCTCCTGGCCGAGGAACGCGGACAGCCGCCCCTCCAGCTCCTTGTGCACCTCCTGCGTACCGCAGATGAAGCGCACGGACGCCATGCCGTAGCCCCAGCGGTCGAGCGCCTCGTGGGCCGCGGCGACGACCTCCGGGTGGTCGGCGAGACCGAGGTAGTTGTTGGCACAGAAGTTGAGGACCTCACCGGGGCGGCCGCCCGAGGTGACGGTCACGGTCGCGGACTGCGGGGTGCCGATGACACGCTCGGGCTTGTGCAGGCCCGCGGCGCGGATCTCGTCGAGGGTGGTGCGGAGGTCGTCACGTACGGAGTCGAACATCATCAGTCCTTACGGGGTCCGGAGTCCTTGAGGAGTCCAGGTGGGTCCAGGTCCTTACGGGTCCAGGGCCTTGCAGAATCCAGGTCCTTATAGGGTCCAGGTCCTTACAGGGTCCAGGTCCTTACAGGGTCCAGTCGAGGATGACCTTGCCGCCACGGCCGCTCGCAGCGTCCTCGAAGGCCGCCTCGAAGTCGCGGTGGCCGTAGCGGCCGGTGATGACCGGCGCGAGGTCGAGGCCGCCTTCGAGGAGGACCGACATCGCGTACCAGGTCTCGAACATCTCGCGGCCGTAGATGCCCTTGATCGTGATCATGGAGGTGACGATCCGGGACCAGTCGACGGCGAACTCCTCGGACGGCAGTCCGAGCATGGCGATCTTTCCGCCGTGCGTCATGTTGGCGAGCATGTCCCGCATCGCGACCGGATTGCCGGACATCTCCAGGCCCACGTCGAAGCCCTCGCGCAGGCCGAGGGTGCGCTGGCCGTCGGCGATGCCCGACTCGGCGACGTTCAGCGCGAGGGTGACACCGATCTTGCGGGCCAGCTCCAGGCGGTCCTCGCTGACGTCGGTGACGACGACGTGCCGGGCGCCCGCGTGCTTGGCGACGGCGGCGGCCATCAGGCCGATGGGGCCCGCCCCGGTGATCAGTACGTCCTCCCCGACCAGCGGGAACGACAGCGCGGTGTGCACGGCGTTGCCGAACGGGTCGAAGATCGCGGCGATGTCGAGGTCGACGGGGACGCGGTGCACCCAGACGTTGGACGCGGGCAGTGCCACGTACTCGGCGAACGCGCCGTCGCGGCCGACCCCGAGGCCCACCGTCGCACGGCACAGATGGCGCCGGCCGGCCTGGCAGTTGCGGCACTTCCCGCAGACCAGATGGCCCTCGCCGCTGACCCGGTCGCCCACCGCTATCTCGCCGGCGTCACGGCCCGTCTCCACGACCTCGCCGACGAACTCGTGGCCGAGCACGAGCGGTGCCTTGATCGTCTGCTGCGCCCAGCCGTCCCAGTTGCGGATGTGCAGGTCGGTGCCGCAGATCCCGGTCCGCAGGACCTTGATCAGCACTTCGCCGGGGCCGACGACCGGCTCCGGTACGTCCATGAGCCGCAGCCCGGGCTCCGCCTTCTCCTTGACCAGCGCCTTCAACGGGGCTCCCGTGCGTGAGGTCCCGGATCCAGGCATGCCGAAGGACGCCCGCACCGGGGAGAGGAGTGGATTCGAGCAGCAATCTGCCGTACATCGGCCCCCCGGGTCCATCGAGGTTTTCTTAACCACCGCCGCAGCTTTCCTTCACACCGTCGGCCTCCCATTGATCTTTCGGCGGCCACCGGCCGTATCCCTCTTCGGAGAACAGGACCAGAACGCCGGATCAGCGCGCCCCATCGGGGCGCCGGACCGGAGAACTGGACCGGAGAGCTGGAACCGCCCCGGCGACCGAGGAGTCGGAAGTCCCGCCATGCCCGCACCTCATGTGTCCCTGCCGCCCGCCGACCACGTCCTGTCGCCGCACACCGGCTGGACGCGGGCGCACTGGGAGACGCTCGCCGACCGGCTGCTGGAGGCCCTGGTCCCGTACGCCACGCCGGGACACGCGCAGTACCGGCTGCCCGGCCGGACCTCCTCGTCGGGCGTGGTCGCGGACGGACTGGCGGGGTTCGCACGGTCATTTCTGCTGGCCTCCTTCCTGATCGCCGGGTCACAGGGCGAGGTCGATCCCCGTCTTGTGGAACGCTACGCGCGGGGTCTGACAACGGGCACCGACCGCGACGGCGGCGAGGCCTGGCCCGAACTGACCGACTGCTCCCGGCAGATGTCGGAGGCCGCCACGATCGCCGTCGCCCTCCACGAGAGCCGCCGCTGGATCTGGGACCGCCTGGACGGCGGGACACGGGAGCGGATCGTCGACTGGCTGTGGGGAGTCGTGGGCCGCCGCACCCCGGACGACCACAGGCGCCTGCACCAGGTGGTGACCGAGCAGTTCCTCGCCTCCGTCGGCGCGCCGTACCGGCAGGACGACATCGACGCCGGACTCGACCGGCTGGACGACTGGTACGCGGGCGACGGCTGGTACAGCGACGGCGAGGGCCGGACCTTCGACCACCTCAACGGCTGGGCCCTGCACCTGTATCCGCTGCTGTGGAGCCGGATGGCCGGCGGCGGGGGCGGCGGTCGTGGCCAGGTCTTCCGGGACCGGCTCGCCCGGTATCTCACCGTGCACCCGCACTTCTTCGGCGGCGACGGCGCTCCCGTGCACCACGGGCGCTCCCTGGCGTACCGTTTCGCCGCCGTCACTCCGGCGTGGCTGGGCGCCCTCGCCGGCTGTACGCCGCTGGCCCCGGGCCTCACCAGGCGGCTGGCGTCCGGCACGGTACGGCACTTCGTCGAGCGCGGGGTGCCCGACGAACGGGGGCTGCTGCCGCTCGGCTGGTACGAGACGTTCCTGCCGCTGGCCCGGCCGCACTCGGGACCGGCGTCGCCGTACGGGGCGAGCACCGGCTTCCTGGGCCTGCTGCTTCCTCCGGAGCACCCGGTGTGGACCGCACGCGAACTGCCCCTGCCGGTCGAGGAGTCGGACCGGTACACCGCGCTCCCGGCGACGGGCTGGCTGCTGCACGGCACGAAACGCGACGGCATCGTGCGCCTGATTAACCACGGCGGCGACGGCACTTCACCGGCCGGGGTCTCTGGGGGCGATCCGGTCGAGGACGATCCCTACTCCGCGAAGTTCGGCTACTCGACGGCGACGGCTCCCGAGGCCGCCGCGCACGCGGGGGGAACGGGCCGTCGACGGACATGTGGCACTGGTGGCCGCGGACGGCACCCCGTCGCGCAGACGGACGGTCGTCCCACTGCACTGTTCCGGACGGACGGCGGCCTCCCGCCACGAAGGCCGGGTACCCGGCGGCAAGGAGCGGTTCACGATCGACACCACCAGCGTGCTGCGCGGCCCCTGGGAGATCCGCGTGCACCGGGTGCTCGCACCGCCCGGTGTGACGGTCCGGGAGGGCGGTTACGCGGTCGCCGGCCCCGCTCGGCCCACCTCGGAGCGCGGGTACGGCTGGGCACTGGCGCGCACCGGTGACGGGCTGACCAGTGTCGTCGTGGCGCTGCACGGCTGGGACGAGGACACGGGCATCGCGCGCGAGGCCGAGGCCAACGCCTTCGGTCCGCACTCGGCGACGCCGTACCTCCGGTGCGCCGCGGGCCACCCGGGCGACGGCGGTGTGTACGTCACACTGCTCGCGCTGACCCGCGACTCGGTGCACCCCCAGGCGTTACGGGAGTCGGTGTCCTGCGCGGTCGAAGGACACGAGGTCCGGATCACCTTCCCGGAGGGCGACACGGTCTCCGTATGACCTCACCGGAAGCTCCGCACGGCTTCGCCGAAGGCTCCGTACGGCTTCACCCGTGGCTCCGCTCCGTACGACGTCGCCGGTGGGCGGCGCGGGCGTACTCGTGGCCGTGGGCCAGTGCCCGGTGGCCGGTGGCCGGTGGCCGGTGGCCGGTAGCCGGTAGCCGGTAGCCGGTAGCCGGTGGCTGGTACCGGTCAGGGCCCGCCCTCCCTCAGCTCGATCTGCTCGACCAGTTCCGCCGCCATCGCCTTGATGGTGTCCAGGCCCGACCTCCCCCACGGCCTGGGTTCGACATCGGTGACGCACACCGTGCCGAGCGCGATGCCCGTACGGTCGAGAAGAGGGGCGCCCAGGTAGGAGTGGATGCCGTACTCGTCGACGACCGGATTGCCCGCGAAGCGCGGGTAGTCGCGCACGTCCTCCAGGACCAGCGCCTTGTGGCGGACCACCACATGGGGGCAGAACCCATAGTCGCGGGCCATATGGCGGCCGGGTCCGATGGAGGGCGGGGCCGAGCGGCCGAGGTCGGCGTCACCGCGGATCGTGTCACCGCCGCTGCCGCCGCCACGATCGCCGCTGATGCCGGTGCCGGTGTCCATGGGATCGTGCCGGGTGTCCGGGAGCCGGGCATGCGGGGGTTGGGAGTGCAGGGGCCGGGCATGTGGGGGCTGCGCATGCAGGCCCGCGAAGAACTGCCGCTCCTCGCCGACGAAGTTGACCATCGCGTACGGCGCCCCGGCCAGCTCGGCCAGCCGCCGCGCGAAGGCGTCGAGGGCCGGTTCCGCGCGCTCCCCCAGGCCCAGCACCCGCAGTCGGCACGTCCGGGCGGGTGCCTCCTTGTCCTCGGGCGTGAGCAGCAGCCGACCGGCCGCGCGCGACGGGTCGTAGCTCATGTGTGTGCTCCGTGGCTCGGGGCGCGCGTGGGTGCGTGGGCGAGCAGATGCCGTACGAGGGTGAGCAGGGTCTGCACTCCCGAGCTGGAGATCCGCGCGTCGCAGCGCACGACCGGCACGCCCGGGTCGAGGTCGATGGCCGCGCGCACCTCCTCCGGGTCGTAGCGGAAGCCGCCGTCGAACTCGTTGACGGCGACGATGAAGCCGAGGCCGCGCTGTTCGAAGAAGTCGACGGCGGCGAAGCAGTCCTCCAGGCGGCGGGTGTCGGCGAGGACGACCGCGCCGAGCGCGCCTTCGGAGAGCTCGTCCCACATGAACCAGAACCGTTCCTGTCCGGGCGTGCCGAACAGGTACAGCACATGTTCCGCGTCGAGGGTGATACGCCCGAAGTCCATCGCCACGGTCGTCTCGACCTTGTTCTCGATGCCGTCGAGGTTGTCGGTCGCGGCGCTGACCGTGGTCAGCAGTTCCTCCGTGCTGAGCGGCGCGATCTCGCTCACCGCGCCGACGAAGGTGGTCTTGCCCACCCCGAAGCCTCCCGCCACCAGGATCTTCAACGCGGTGGGGAAAGGGTCAGAGCTGTCGTCGTAGTCCATCGAGCACTGCCTCCAGAAGAGACCGGTCAGTGGGGTTGTGGTGGAACGTCGGGGGCTTCATGGACAGCGCCCCGCAGTCGACGAGGTCGGACAGCAACACCTTGGTCACTGCTGCCGGCAGCTTCAGATGCGCGGCGACCTCGGCCACCGAGACGGGGTCCCGGCACAGTTCGAGCGCCTGGGCGTGCTCGGGGCCGAGGTAACCGAGGGGGGTGACGCCGGTGGCCATCACCTGGGACAGGAGGTCGAGCGCGGTGCTCGGCCGGGTCCTGCCGTTGCTCACCTGATAGGGCCGCACCAGGCGGCCGGCCGCGCCGTCGAGCCAGGGCCCGTCGCCGGCCGCCGCCACGTTCAAGGCCTCATCGCCGGAGGTTCGGCACTGTGCTGCCGCGGCGCGGTCATCAGGTACGGGCGGACGCTCTTGACCAGCATCGCCATCTCGTAGCCGAGTACGGCCGCGTCCGCGTCGCGCCCGGCCAGCACGGCCAGACAGGTACCGGAGCCCGCGGTGGACACGAACAGCAGCGTGGAGTCCAGCTCGACGACGACCTGGCGTACATCGCCGCCGTCGCCGAAGCGGACGCCCGCGCTCCGCCCGAGGGAGTAGAGCCCGGAGGCCAGGGCGGCCATGTGGTCGGCGCTGTCGGGATCGAGTCCGTGCACCGACTTCACGAGGCCGTCGCAGGAGAGCAGCACCGCGCTCCTGGTGTGCGGTACGCGCTGCACGAGGCCGCTCATCAGCCAGTCGAGATCGGATGCATGGCCGGTCGGCACATCGCTCGCCATGGGGGATCGACTCCTTGTAATACGAAGGTCTTCGGGAGCGGAAGTGTGGGTGGGGGTGTGCGTGGGGGCGGGGGCGGCGTGATTCATCCGGCCGGTGCGCTCCCGTCGTGCCGGGCGGGCTCCATGGGGGCAGGCTCCATGGGCGTCGGCTCCATAGGGGCGGGCCCCATGTGGCTCGGACTCGTGTGTGCCGGACCCGTGTGTGCCGGACCCGTGTGGGCGGGCCCCATGTGGGCGGGCCCCATGGAATCCATCTCCCTGCACTGGGCCTCGGCGAGTCCGATGCCCCGCTGGAACGCCGCCATCAGGCCGGGGTCGTGTCCCACCAGGAACTCGGACTCCTGCCGGGGCGCGGGGCCGCCGCGCAGTTCGGGCACGATGTGTTCCTGCGCCCGCCGTTTGGGCAGTTGGGGCCTGGTCATGCTGCCGCGCACCACGCCGTTGCGCGGGGTGGGCGGCGCGACCGTGTTCTCGGCGACGGCCTGCCTGTCGTCGGCCCGGATCCCGGGAACGGCCTCGGCGGGGTTGGCCCTGGTCTCGGCCCCCCGCACCGGGAGGGGGGCGGGACCGCCACCGCCCCCGTTCACGAGGGTCAGCCCGACGTGCGTACCGTCCGGTTGCGCCTGTGGATGCGCCTGCGCGGGCACGGCGGTCCAGGTCTCGTGCGCCGGGGTCCCATGTGTTGGTGTCCCATGTGTCGGCATCCCATGAGCCGGGGTCCCGTGTGGGGGCGTCCCATGGGCCGGGGTCCCATATGCCGACCGCTCATGGGTCGGGGTCGCATGTGTGGGGAGCCCATGTGCAGGGCCCCCATGTGGCGCAACCTCATGGACAGGGGACCCGTTCACCCCGTTCGGCGCCGCCGTCAGCTCCCCGGGCTGCGCGCCCTCCTCGTCCCCCAGCAACGCCTGCGGCACGACCAGTACGGCCTGGACGCCGCCGTAGATGTTGGTCTGCAGCCGGACGGCGATCCCGTGCCGGCGGGCGAGCTGGGAGACCACGAACAGTCCGATCCGGCCGTCCTGGAGCAGGCTCGCCACATTCACCTGGTCCGGGTCGGCGAGCAGCGCGTTCATCTTGTGCTGTTCGGCCAGCGGCATGCCGAGCCCGCGGTCCTCGACCTCGACGGCGAGCCCGGACGTGACCACGTTGGCCCGCAGCAGCACCTGGGTGTGCGGCGCCGAGAACACCGTGGCGTTCTCGACGAGTTCGGCGAGCAGATGGATCACGTCGGCCACGGCGTGGCCGCGCACGGTCCCGTCGATGGGCGGTACGAGCTTGACCCGTGAGTACTGCTCCACCTCCGCCGTCGCGGAGCGCAGCACCTCGGTCATGGAGACCGGGTTGCTCCACTGCCGACGCGAGACGGCACCGCCGAGCACCGCGAGGTTCTCGGCGTGGCGGCGGATGCGGGTGGCGAGGTGATCGACGTGGAAGAGGCCTTTGAGCAGGTCCGGGTCCTCGATCTCGTTCTCCAGCTCGTCGAGGATCGAGATCTCTCGGTGGACGAGGGACTGGAGCCGCCGGGCCAGATTGACGAAGACCTCGACCTTCTGCTCGCTGCCCGCGTGGCTGGACAGCTGGGAGGCCTGGACGACCGCGCCGATCGCCCCGTCGTGGGCGGACGCCAGGTCCTCGGCGAGCAGGTCGAAGTCGTCGGCGTCCGCGGCGGGCCGGCTGCGCGGCCGACGTGCGGGCGGGCCGTCACCGCGGCGCAGTGTCTCGACGAGTCCGAGCAGATCGGCCTGGCCCCGGGCGCTGATGCGGCGCAGCGCCCGGATGCGGTCGTGCACGGACCGGGCGGCCCGGTCCGCGGCCACGGTGGCGATCACGATGCCCGCGAGAGCGACCGCGAGGGTTCCGGAGAGCACGATCCACAGGGTGAGGTCGGGGCGTGCGCCGGTCGTGCGGACGGTGAAGAGCACGGCGGCGCTCGCGCTGAGCGCCACCGCGAGGGGCGGCAGGATCGCGAGGCGGAGCAGTTGGGGGCGTATGTGGGTCTCGGGCAGCGTGGGGCCGATGCGGGCGACCGGTCGCCCGTGCCGCCCGCCCTCGCGGCGGTCTGCGCGTGCGGCCGGTGCGCGGAGGTGAGACATCTACGTCCTCGTACTGGTGTGGCGGGGCTGTGGGGGTCCCCCGGTCGAGAGAGCCGAAGAAATAGGCCCTCTGTCGCTCAGCGGCCACTCACAGTAGTCGCCACCGCATCATGTGCGGTGGGCAGTTGACAAAGTCCGACGGCTCACGTCCCGCTCTGGTATGAGCGTTCGTACGACAGACCGATAAACCCCTCGAACATGCGCCTCCGTGTCTCGCTGAACTGATCAGACCTGGTCAGAAGCGGTCAACGAAAAACGGCGAGGGCCGAGGAGCAGTTC